>JAEXPQ010000143.1 GCA_023446735.1 Verrucomicrobiota bacterium | reverse complement strand
CGCCCGCAGCGGCTTCGTCGACGGCCTCGTCTGCAACCTCACCAACCCCAAGGCGTTTCTCTTCTTCGTGGGCCTCTTCGCGCAGGTCATGCCGCCGCAGGCCGGGCTCGCGTGGCGGATCGCGTTGCCCGCGACCATCGTGCTCCACGGTGCCCTGCTGTGGTCGCTGGTCGTGCTCGCGCTGCGCTCGCCGCCGGTCGCCGGCCGGCTGGCCCGCGCGCAACACTGGCTCCCGCGCGCCTTCGGCCTCGCCCTCGTCGCCCTGGCCGTCTGGCTGCTGGCGACGACGCTGCGCCACTGACAAGATGCCGCACTCCGTCGCGGCCGTTCCGTAAGCACTCTTTTCCCACCGAATGACGCGCTTGTCCCCGCTCGGGAGAAACAGGGCCGGCGGGGTGAATCCGAGGTTCAGCGCGCCGCGCGCCCGCCCCGCCGCCGCACCACGATGAAGCCGAGCGTGACCGCGCCGAGCAGCAGCGCGTAGGTGCGCGGTTCCGGCACCGGGGTGAACACGAGGTTGAGCGAGCCGCCGCTTTGCGCGACCGCGAACGAGCCGCCGCCGAGCGGGTTGGTCGCCGCGAAAACCGAGGCGTCCACGCGGAACTCGCCGGCGCTGAATCCGCTGATCGAAGACGCGGTGAGCAGCGACCACGAATAGCTGCGGGTGTTGTCGAAGCCGGTGATCGCCCCGACTCCCCCGCCGGCCTCCAGCCCGATCACCCGCACCACGAACGGGTTGGCGCTCGTCGCGTTGAGCGTCAGCGAGCCGCCGATGGAGAGGCGGTCCCAGTTGGCGCCCGCGCTGCCGAGCGCGGGAACGCGGTCGACCTGCCAGAGGTAGGAGCCCCCGCCGTTCCAGATCTCGGCGCCCGTGGCGAGCGTGCCGATCGAGGAGATGCCGGAGGCGGAGAGCGCGCCGGGAGAAAGAGTGCCGTTGACGGTCACCGGCGCGGTATTGGTCGTGCTGATGCCGGCCAAGGTCGCTCCGGCGGCCACGGTGATGCGCGAGGCGCCAGCGATCGAGCCTCCGCTGCCGAGCACGAGCGCGCCGGCGTCGAGATTGGTCGCCCCGGTGTAGGTGTTGGCGCCGGTGAGCGTCACGATCCCCGCCGTGCTCTTGGTCGCGACGCGGTTCCTGCCGCCCAGCACCGCGCTCACCGAGCCGCTACGCAGATCGTAGGCAGAGCCGGTGAGCACCCCGGTCGTGCCCGTGATGCTGCCGGAGGCGAGCGTCACCGCGCCGACCGTGTCCCGAGTCGATCCGAGTGCGAAGACGCCGCCGTCGACCAGCAGGGCGCTGCTGTTGGCCAAGCGACCGTCGGGGCCCAGCTGTAACGTTCCTTCGAGCACATTGGTCGGGCCGGTGTAGGTGTTGGATCCGTTGAGCACCACCGTGCCGGCACCGATCTTGTAAAGCGGTCGGCCGCTCCCGCCGAGCCGGAGCCCGACCGTGCCGGACTCGAGCGTGATGGAGCCGGTGGTCGTAAGCGTGCCCGTGCCCGCCAGGGTGCCGGCCGTCAGCCGGAGGTCGCCGATCGTCTCGGCAAAACCGGCGAGGTCGAACGTCGAACCGCCGGCGACAATCAATCCGAGGCTGTCCCCGAGACTGTTACCGGCGCCGAGCGCCCAAGTGCCGCCGCCGTCGAGCGTGACCGACGAGCCGCCGATGGCGACGGTGGTCGTGGCCGTGACCCCGGGGTCGACGGTGAAGGTCGGCGTCGCACCGACCAGGTTGAGCCGCGACGAGGTGTTGCCGGGAACGAGCGAGTAGTTCGTGCGGAACCAGAGTGCGTTGGCGTTGATCGTCGCCCCGGCGGCGAGCGTCACCTCGAAGGGGGCGTCTTCGGTGCCCGCGAAGACGGCCCGGTCGCCGGCGCCGGCGTTGTTCGGCCAAGCCAGGCGGGTGCCCGCTGTATTCTTCCAGTACGCACTCGAGGCGTTCCACGTATTGTCGCCACCGAGCAGTTCGTCGGCACCGTACCAGAGGTAGTCGGCCGCCTGGGCCGGCCACGCGCCGCACAAAACGAGCAGCGCCGCCGCCTTCAGCAAAGGCGGGCGCGGACGAGCGAAGCGGGAGGTGGCGGTTTGCATGGCACGGGCGATCGGCCCCCTGCCGGCGACGCCGGCGCGACGACGCCGCGTTCTGCGGCCCGAGCCCGTGATTCACATCGAGTGGGGACCGATGCAGGGAAAGACGAACAGGGGGAATCCCTCAGGCACAAGCCGCGAAGCCTTCCCTAGGATAGACACCGCAGGCGAAACCGGGGTAAACACCCCAGGGCCTTCAGGTGGGAGTTTCGCTCCCGACCGCACTCGCCCGGTGTGCCGCGGCCTTGCCCTTGAAAAACCCCCGCCCATCATCCGCGGCCATGTACAAGATCATCGGCGGCGACGGCCGCGAGTACGGTCCGGTATCAGTCGCCCAGATCCTGCAATGGATCGCCCAGAACCGCGCCGCCGCCCAGACCCTCATCCAGCCCGAGGGGGCCGCAGACTGGGTGCCCCTGGGCAGCCTCCCCGAGTTCGCCGCCGCGCTGGGTACCGGCGCGCAGCCGCCGCCGATCCCTACCACCGCCGGGGCGCCGGCCACGGTCCCGGCCGCATCGGCCCGCTCGGCCGAGCAGGCGCGGGCCTGCGCGGAACGCCCTTTCCGGTTCAGCGTATTCGATACTCTGAGCCGCGGCTGGGAGCTGCTCGCCGGACGGTTCTGGCTGCTGGTCGGCGGCACCCTGGTCGGCGCGGTCGCCAACGCGATCGCCGGCTCGCTGCCCTTCGTCGGCCTCCTCGCCTCGATCCTGCTCACGCAGGTGTTCTACGCCGGGATCTTCTGGTTCGTGCTGCGCGTCGCCCGCGGTGAACCCGCCGAGATCGGCGACGTGTTCGCCGGGTTCACCCGTTCGTTCGGCCAGCTGGTGCTGCTCTCGCTCACGATGTTCTTCGTCCTCGCCGCGTTGGCATTGGTGGCCGCGGGTCCGTTACTGTGGGCGCTGTTCCGCAGCGGGGTGTTCGAAGGCGGCACGCCGGACTTCTCGCAGATGGCGGCCCCGCTCGCGGCCCTGCCGGTGCTGATCATCCCGATGCTTTACCTTTCGATCGCCTGGATGTTCGCGCCGATCCTCGTGATCGACCGCGGCCTCGGTTTCTGGGAGGCGCTGGAGCTGAGCCGGCGGGTCGTCGGCCGGCGCTGGTTCCGGATGTTCTTCCTCTATCTCGCGTTCCTGCCGCTACTGCTCGCCGGCCTGCTCTGCCTGTTCGTGGGGGTGTTCGTCGCCGCGGCGTTGATGTACACCTCGATCGTGGTGGCGTACGAGACGGCGTTCCGCGAGGAGTCTGCGCCCGCCGCCAACCCGCGCCCGATCACCACGACCGATCTGCGCGGCTGAGGCGCCATGTGCACGCGGTTCATGCTCCGGCGGCCCGCGGCGGAGGTCGCCGCGGCGCTGGGCGTGACCGAATTCCCAGGACCATTGCCGCGCTACAACGCCGCGCCGCGCCAACGGCTGCCCCTCGTGCGCTCGCGGCCGGGAACCGGCGGGGCCGCCCGCGAGGCGGTGCTCGCGCAGTGGGCGTTCGTGCCGGCCTGGTCGCCCGCGCCGGCCACCGCCACGACGCTCGTCAACGCCCGCGCCGAGACCGCGGCCGCAAAGCCCGCGTTCCGCGAAGCCTTCCGGGCGCGGCGTTGCGCGATCCCGGCCGACGGTTTTTACGAGTGGAAACGCGACGCCGGCGGACCGATGCCGTGGCTGTTCGAGCGCCGCGATCACGACCTGCTGCTGCTCGCCGGCCTGTGGGAGCACTGGCAAGGACCGGGCGCCGAGGCGTTCGACTCGTTCGCGATCCTCACAACTACGCCCAACGCGGTTGTCTCCCCTTTCCACGACCGCATGCCAGTCCTGATCCCCGCCGCCGCCCTCGACGTCTGGCTGGCCCCGCGCACCCCGGCCGCAGATCTCGCCGCGCTGCTGCGCCCCTGCTCCGCCGAACTGCTGCACGCCCGGCCGGTGAACCCGCGACTCAACCAGGTCGCCCATGACGACGAGGCCTGCCTCACGCCGCCGCCGCCCGCGCCGCCCGGGCACGCCCACCAGCTCGACCTAGGGCTGGGGTAAAAGCCTGCGACGCCGGCGCTTTTCCGTTGTGACTTCCCGGCCGTTTTCCGGCACCAACTCCCCAACAACGCACACCATGCAACGCACCCTCGTCAAAGACGCGCTGGCCCGCGAAACCCCGCTCGACCCGATCCTGCTCCAAGGCTGGGTCCGCACCCGCCGCGACAACAAGGCCTTCTCCTTCATCGAGCTCAACGACGGCTCCTGCCTCAAGGGCCTCCAGATCGTCGCCGACGCCGCCCTCCCCGACTACGTGCATATCGAGAAAGCGACGACCGGCGCCGCGCTCGAGGTGCACGGCAAGCTCGTGCCCTCGCAGGGCCAGGGCCAGAAATGGGAGGTGGTCGCCACCTCCTTCCGCGTCGTCGGCGAGGCCGACTCGACCTACCCGCTCCAGAAGAAGGGCCACACGCTGGAGTTCCTCCGCGAGATCGCCCACCTGCGCCCGCGCGCCAACCTCTTCGGCGCCATCTTCCGCGTGCGCAGCCGCCTCGCCTATGCCATCCACCAATTCTTCCAGGAGCGCAGCTTCACGTACGTGCACACCCCGCTGATCACCGCCAGCGACTGCGAAGGCGCCGGCGAGATGTTCCGCGTGACCACGCTCGACCCCAAAACGCCTCCGCTGCGCGAGGACGGCACGGTGGATTTCACGCAGGACTTCTTCCACAAGCCCGCCTTCCTCACCGTCAGCGGTCAGCTCGAGGGTGAGATCTTCGCCTGCGCGCTCTCGAACATCTACACGTTCGGCCCCACCTTCCGCGCCGAGAACTCCCACACCTCGCGCCACGCCGCCGAGTTCTGGATGATCGAGCCGGAGATGGCCTTCTGCGACCTGCAGGGCAACATGGCGATCGCCGAGGAGTTCGTGAAGCACCTCATCCGCGACGCCCGCACGCACTGCGCCGCCGACCTCGAGTTCTTCGGCAAGTTCGTCGACAAGGACCTCCTCGCCCGTCTCGACTTCGTGCTCGAACGGCCCTTCCAGCACGTGAGCTACGACGAGGCCGTCGACATCCTGCTCAAGAGCGGGAAACAATTCGAGTATCCGGTCCTCAACGGCAGCGCGCTCCAGGCCGAGCACGAGCGCTACCTCACCGAGGTGCACTTCAAGTGCCCGGTGACCGTCTACAACTACCCGAAGGACATCAAACCCTTCTACATGCGCGTCAACGACGACGGCCGCACCGTCGCCGCGATGGACGTGCTGGTGCCCGGTATCGGCGAGATCATCGGCGGCAGCCAGCGCGAGGAACGCCTGGAGGTGCTCCGGGCCAACCTGGAGCGCCAAGGCCTGCACGAGAAGGACTACTGGTGGTACGTCGACCTGCGCCGCTACGGCAGCGTGCCCCACGCGGGCTTCGGGCTCGGCTTCGAGCGGCTGCTGATGTTCGTCACCGGTGTGGCCAACATCCGCGATGTGATCCCCTTCGCGCGCACCCCCGGCTCGGCGGAATTCTAGCCCCACAAACGCGGCCGCGCGCGCACGGTTTCCCGCCGGAGAACTTTCCCAAAAAAGTTGTCCAAAGGGTTCTTGACAGGCCCATGGCGGTTTCTACCGTCGCGCCTCCCTTTCACGGGGTGGTAGCTCAGTTGGTTAGAGCGTCTGCCTGTCACGCAGAAGGCCGCGGGTTCGAGTCCCGTCCATCCCGCCAGTTTGTAAAAAGCCCGACTTCGCAAGAAGCCGGGCTTTTTCATTGGTGGCCAACGAATTGGCTCCGATTTCGGCTTCCGCACGATTCGGCAGAATTCGGCACTTTTGTGCCAGTTTTGCGCGTTTTGGAGCCACCGCGGAGCCACCGTCTACCGAAAACGCGGGAGGCGGTGGCTCGGAAAAACGTGCTATCATCGGCGCGTGGAAATCACGGGACCATTCCTCGACGAAACCAAGAAGCTGATGGGGCGGCCGGCCTGCTGGTACCTGCGTTATTCGGCGCCGAAACGGAATGCCGACGGCACGCTGGTACTGGCCGAGAACGGCCGGCCGGTCATCCAGCGATTCCGCCCCTTCTACGAGACCAAGGCCGAAGCGCTCGCCGACATCCCACGTATCCGCGAGCAACACGAGGTCGCCGGCTCCGGCCAATTCCTCTTCAACCGCCAGGCCGCCGACGACTACGAGACCGCCCTCAAGGTGGCCGGAGGCGTCTCCATGCAGGAGCTCGCGAAGTTCTGGCGGTTGCACCACCCGGAGAAGCCCAAGCGCCGACTCCACGAGCTGATGGAAGCTTTTCTCGCCGACGTGCAATTACGCCACGGCGACGGCGCCCACTATCGCGATCTCAAGTCACGCGGCCGGGCCTTCATCGCGGCCGGCTACGGCGAGCGCTACGCCGACACCGTCACGCGCCAGGAAATCCTCGCCTACGTGAAAAGCCGCGACTGCGCCCCGCGCACCATGCGCAACCACAAGACCGCCGTGTGCGAGTTCTTCAATTGGCTCGTGCAGGACCAGTTCGAGCTCACGGCCAATCCCGCGGCCGGCATCAAGAAGCGGATGCTGCCCAAGGAGGTGAAGAAGGAGATCGAGTTTCTCTCGCTCGATTTCGTCACGCGCTACCTCCGCGCCACCGAGCGCTACGATCCCGACCTGGTCGCCCACGAGATCGTGCAACTCATCGCCGGTGTGCGCTCCGACGACGAGATGGCCGGCTTCGACGCGTCCTTCGTCCACCCGCAGAACCGCGAGGTCGTGATCCCGGCCGCCATCGCAAAGACCGGTGCACGCGAGGTCATCAACGGGCTGGAGGATAACTTCTGGGCGTGGTGGGCCGCCTACGCCCCCGCACAGGGGCCGCTTCGCCCGAAATACCACGGTGCGCGCTGGGAGCGTATCCGTGTGCTCGCTTCAATCGACGACCAGACCCGCGCCGACGTGCTCGGGCGCCTGCCGATCAAAGTGCTGCTGAAATTGCCCGAGGCGCGCGCCGCGCTGCGTCGCTGGCCATGGAACGCCCGCCGCCGCACCTTCTGCACCTTCCACGTCGCGAAGCACCAGAGCGCCGCGAAGACCGCGCTCATCATGCGCCACCGCGGTTCCGCCTACACCCTGCACAACTCCTACCGCGGCCTCGGCGTCACGCAGGAACAGGGCGTGAAGTACTTCGAGATCATGCCCGCACCCGTCGCAGTCCCCGTCCGCCCGGTGAAAGCAACCACCGGCATCGTGCGCATGATGCAGGAGGCCCGCGCAATCCGCGCCGCCTAACGTCGTCACCTCCGGCCAGGCACGGCACCGAACACATCGAGATCGGTCTTTCGGAAACGGTAGACCGAACCCAGCCGCTGGTGCGCCAGCCTCGCCTTGCCGTCTCGCGCGACGACAACCGCACGACGAATCGTGTCGGGACTGACGCGCAGATACGCCGCAGCCTCGTACACATCCATCTTCGCCGGCCAGCAGTCCTCACGCGGCCAGCGCCGCCACAGCCCCTCCTGCCATGCCGCCGTCGCCTTCAGTTTCGCCACGGCCACGCGCCCTTCGCGGTCCGCCATCCGCTCCGAACACGGATCGCGCCCCTCGTCGTGTGCCCAATCTGTGGCGATTGAAGCGATGCCATCGGGGAGGAGTGATCGTGAGCTCATTGGCGGGTGCACCACCACCACACTGCAATGCCGCGTTCCCATCAACGAGGCGCACCCTCCGGATCCTCGGTACCCGGACTACACCAAACGCGGTAGAACTGCCCGGCGATCCATGGCACAGCCAGCCCCTCTGGTCTCCACACCGGACGCGAGCACCGCGAGCGATCGCACCCGGCGCTCCGACTCGGGGACTGTCGTTCTGGCGCTGGTGTTCGTTACGGTCGGAGACGGCTTGGTTGTGCGCTCACGGCCGCCTCTGGCGACTCGTCGTCCGAGCCCGACCACTCGCCAGGATCGCGCCCTCGCAAGCTCGGGACACGACACCGGCGGCCTTGCCGCGCTCCCACCGGCGCCGACTCCTTCCTCCACTGCCACCAGCGCCACCACTCCGCCCCCGGCCTCCGCGCCGGAAGCAGCCGCTCGCCCCGAGTAAACGGGCTCCGCCCGTATCCATTTCACATTATCGCCCAAGACCCTGCCGGTTGGCTCGCACCTGCTCGACCCGCTCATTGAGCCGCTGCCACGCGACGTACCTCCGCACGCGCTGCTGTCGCTTAGCGCGCAGATCCGTTCCCTGGACCTGCGCCATGTCGTGCCGTTACAGGTACTCGCCGGCGAGTTCGCGGCCGGCATCGCCATACGCGAGGCGCCGAAGAATCCTTTCCTTGCGGGAAACGTAAAACGCATGGGCCCCGCGATAGCGCGTGTTGCTCACGGAGAACTGTCGGCGAGCCAGCGTCCGCTCCGCGCACGACCTCGTCACCGCCGGGCAATCCCGCGTTCCGCAGCGCCGGCCGCACCTGCGCGTTGAAACGCTCGATCACATCCGAGAACGGGATGACGGCGAGTGTTCCGACACCCTTGAGCTTGTTCTCGACGAAGTGCTCCGCGACCCGGGCGAAGAGCGCATCATCGCCGCTAGTCTCCAGGATCACCCCACGGCTGTCGGCATAGCAAAAGGTTCCGGCCGCATCCCGCTCCCTTCGTCCGCCCGGCCGACAATGCGCACTTGACAACACCACCTTCCCGCGCGAAGTAAGTGATCACTCACTTAC
>JAEXPQ010000102.1 GCA_023446735.1 Verrucomicrobiota bacterium | reverse complement strand
AGCGCCCGATGCTCGCCATCCTCGGCGGCGCCAAGATCGCCGACAAGATCCCGCTCATCAAGAATCTCATCGATAAGGCCGACAAGATCATCATCGGCGGCGGCATGAGCTACACCTTCAAGAAGGTCCTGCTCGACATGCACATCGGC
Organism: Verrucomicrobiota bacterium; assembly: GCA_023446735.1. GTDB lineage: Bacteria > Verrucomicrobiota > Verrucomicrobiia > Opitutales > Opitutaceae > CAJCBL01. Next base: position 37,599 of record JAEXPQ010000102.1, on the reverse strand, counting down.
AACAGCCTCTTCGACGCCGAAGGCGCGAAGCTCGTGCCCGAGCTCATGGCCAAGGCCAAGGAACGCGGCGTGAAGATCCTCCTCCCGATCGACCACGTGTGCGGTAATGCTTTCCCGAAGTCGCCCGATACCCCGGTGCAGGTCGAACTCGACAACGACCAGCCCGGCATCCCGGACGGCTGGATGGGCCTCGATGTCGGTCCGCAGACCTGCGCGATGTTCCGCCAGGCGATCATGGAGTCGAAGACCATCATCTGGAACGGTCCCCCCGGAGTGTTCGAGGATGACCGTTTCTCCGCCGGCACGAAGGTCATGGCCGACGCCATCGCCCTCGCGACGGTCAACGGCGCGGTCACCGTCGTCGGCGGCGGCGACACCGCCACCGCGGCCAAGAAGTTCAAGGTCGCGAAGGTCGTGACCCATTGCTCCACCGGCGGCGGCGCCAGCCTCGAGCTCCTGGAAGGCAAGATCCTCCCCGGCGTCGCGGCGCTCGAAACCTGATTCTCCCCGGGTCGGACCTCGCGGTCCGGCCCGTTCTTTTTCCAACAACTCGTATCCTCCATACAATGGCTCGCAAAATCCTCATCGCTGGTAACTGGAAGATGAACAAGACGGCCGCCGAGGGCGCCGACCTGGCCAAGGCCATCGTCGCCGCCGCCGGCAAGTCCACCGCCGTCGAGATCGTCGTTTGCCCGACCTTCACCGCCCTCGAGTCCGTCTCGAAGGTCCTCGAAGGTTCCGACATCAAGCTCGGCGCGCAGAACATGCACGCCGCCGCCTCCGGCGCCTACACCGGCGAGATCTCGGCCGGCATGCTCCGCTCGCTCTTCTGCTCGTATGTGATCCTCGGTCACAGCGAGCGCCGCACTTACTTCGGCGAGACCGACGCGATCGTGAACCAGAAGGTTGTCGCCGCCCTCAAGGCTCAGCTGAAGCCCATCCTCTGCGTCGGCGAGACGCTTCAGGAGCGCGAGGCCGGCAAGGCCTTCGACGTCGTCCGCACCCAGACCGTCGCCGGTCTCGCGGGCGTCGCCAAGGAGCAGATCGCCGATGTCGTCATCGCCTACGAGCCCGTCTGGGCGATCGGCACCGGCAAGGTCGCCACGACCGAGCAGGCGCAGGAAGTGCACGCCTTCATCCGCAAGCTCCTCGTTGAGCTGTACGGCGAGGCGGCTCAGAAGGTGCGCATCCTCTACGGCGGTTCGATGAAGCCCGACAACGCCCCCGAGCTCCTCAAGCAGCCCGACATCGACGGCGGCCTGATCGGCGGCGCGGCCCTCCAGGCCCCGTCGTTCCTCGACCTCGTGAAGGCCGGCGCCACCGCCAAGGCCTGAGCGAACCCGTATCGAAGTTTTTCCGCCGCGGCGCCGAGCGATCGGCCCGCGGCTTTTTCGTGCCCCCGCGGCCACGGCTTCCCCGCCGGCTCGAACCCTGTTCGCTCCGGCCAAACGCTCCCACAAGCCTGGCGTGACTTGGCGGAATCGGGGGCCGTGGTTCCGGTTTTCGCTCGCGGGCGAGGCCGGAAACGGCGCCCCCTACTGCCACGGTCGTGGCGCTTTTTGCGGAACCGGGGCTCTCGGGGCGCGAGGCGTGGTCGTGCGGTCGCCGCACGGAGGGGGCAAACCGGCATTGCCGGCGGCGCGCAGGCTCGCCCACACTCGTTGCAACCCGACCCACACCACACCGTGCAACTCCGCCTCAAACGCCTCACCCTCACCGCCAAACTCCCCGTGCGCACGACCGAGCACGCCAGCTGTTTCGACGTTTATGCCGACATGGACGGTACGATCCCTCCCGGCGAGCGGTTGCTCGTGAAGACGGGGCTCTCCGTGGCCGTACCGCCCGGATACGAGGTGCAGGTGCGCAGCCGCAGCGGACTCGCCCTCAAGCATGGCGTGATGGTCCTGAACTCCCCCGGCACGGTCGATGCGGACTACCGCGGCGAGGTCGGCGTCATCCTGATGAACTTCGGCAAGGAGGCCTTCGGCTTCAAACGCGGCGAACGCATCGCGCAGATGGGCGTGTATCCGGTCGTCATGTGTCCGGTCGAGGAGGTCGAGACTCTGGACGAAACCGCGCGCGGGGCCGGCGGCTTCGGCCACACCGGCCGCTGATCGAGGCTCGCGGAACCGGCCCGGTGTGCCGCGCCGATTCCTCCGAACGAGCGAAGCGCCGCGGTCAGTCGGCCACGGGGCGGGGAGCGAGGGGAAATGTGGCCGCAGGGGACTGCGGTGGCGCGGGCTTCAACCCGCGGTGGCGGGGCCGGCGGGCACGGTTTCGAGCAGCTGCTGCTTGAGGTCGGCCGAAGTGAAGGGCTTGGGCAGGAAGGCGTCGAAGCCGGCGTGGAGGCACTTCTCGCGATCCTCGCGCAGGGCGTTGGCCGTCATGGCCACGCAGCGGGGGCGCTGCTCCGCCGGGTAGTGCCGGTGGACCTGGCGCAGGACCTCGTAGCCGTCCGTATCGGGCATCTGGAGGTCGAGCAGGATGAGGTCGAACCGTTCGCCGAGGGCGATCCTCAGGCCCTGGGTGCCGCCGGTGGCGACCTGCGGAGTGTAGCCCATCTTCGTGAGCATACGGCAGGCGACGAGCTGGTTCATCGGGCTGTCGTCGACGACAAGGATCTTGAGCGGGTGCGCCTCGGCGAGGCCGGCGTCGAAGACCGTGGGCGCGGGGCGCTGGTGGTGTTGGGCGTGGACGGGGAGCTCGAAGGGGATCTCGCAGGAGAAGGTGCTGCCCTCGCCGGGCGCGCTGGCGGCCCAGATGTCGCCGTTCATGAGGTTGCAGAGCGACTTGCAGATCGCCAGGCCCAGGCCGGTGCCGCCGTAGACGCGGGTGGTGGAGGCGTCGGCCTGCGAGAAGGGCTTGAAGAGGTTCTCGACAGTGCCGGCGTTCATGCCGATGCCGGTGTCGCGGATGTCGAGCCGCACGGGAACGATGCCGGTGTCGGCGGGTTCGCCGGCCTTGGCGCGGCGGACCTCGAGGGAGACGGAGCCGCGGTCGGTAAACTTGATGGCGTTGCCGACGAGGTTGAGGAGGATCTGGCGCAGGCGGGTCTGGTCGCCGAGCACATGGGCGGGCACGAAGTCGTCGAGGTCGAGCTTGAGTTCGATGGACTTGGCCTGGGCGAGGGGGCGCAGGAGGCGCATCACGTCGTTGGCCAGATAGTGGAGGTCGAACTCCTGGTGCTCGAGGACGAGTTTGCCGGCCTCGATTTTGGAGTAGTCGAGGATGTCGGAGAGGATGACGAGGAGGTTTTGGCCGCACTCGCGCAGGGTGCGCAGGTCGGTGCGTTGCTCCTCGTCGAGATTGGAGGATTCGAGGAGTTCCGTGAGCCCGAGGATGCCGTTCATCGGCGTGCGGATCTCGTGGCTCATGTTGGCCAGGAAGCGCGACTTGATGAGGGCGGATTCCTGGGCGGCGGTGAGGGCGACCTCGAGCTGCGAGGTGCGGGTGGCGACCATCTGTTCGAGGTCGGCGTTCTGCTTCATGATGCGCAGCTGGAGCGCGGCGTTCTCGAGGGCGTAGGCGCCCTGGCCGAGGATGATCGTGAGCAGCCGCATCCCGATGTCGCTCTCGTGCATGCGGGTGTCGCGCAGGAGTCCGACGAACATTCCGAGGCAACGCGAACGGGTCGCGATGGAATGGAGGACAAGGGGGATCTCGCCGGCGCGGGTGAAGAGCGGGCGGTTCTGCCGCAGGGCCCAGGCGAACGTGCCTTCGTCGACGGCCCGGTCGACGGCGCGCTGGACCTGCTCGCGGTGCTCGGCGGGGTCGCAGTCCTCGAGCAGGAACTCGGCGGTCTCCGGGTCGGCGAGGAAGAAGGCGGCGGTGTGCAGCGGGAGGAGCTGGCGCAGGTGGATGCGCAGGCTCTTGAGGATCTGCTTGGTCTCGCCGCTGTTGAGGCTGAGGGAGCTGCCGAGCGAGGAGAGGATCTCGAGCAGTTCGATCTGCTCGAAGGGCCGCAGGGTGCGGAGATCGCCGGCGGGCAGCGTGCTGGGGGGCGGTTGGTCCATGACCGACTCGGGGCACATCTCAGGCGAGGATGGTCTTGGTGACTTCCTCGAGCTGGCGGCCGATCTCCTTCTCGAGCGGGCCGATCATCTCGGCGCCGAGACCGGCGAGGTCCCAGTGCGGACCGTGGAGCGGGGGCACGTAGCGTTCGCCGCTGCTGCCGCAGCGCATGGCGTTCACGATGACATCGGCGGTGTGGAGGATGGCTGTCTCGATCGGGTAGAGGCTGGTGGCGTTGTAGCTGTGGTGCATCTTGATCGGCTCGCAGAGGCGTCCGGGAAGCTTCCAGGTGCGCAGCAGGTCGTAGCCGACGGTGGCGTGGTCGAAGCCGAGCACGGCGGTCTCCGCCTGGAAGAGCAGGCGGCGTTCGCGGCCGGCGGTCTCGAGCGCAGTGGCGGCATCCTCCGGCAGGTGCTGGAAGATGACGAGGCGGCCGATGTCGTGGAGGAGCCCGAGCAGGAAGAAGCGTTCGGTGTTGGGCTCGCGGCGACGGGCGGCGATGAGGCGGGCGGTCACGCCGCAGGCGATGCTGTGGCGCCAGAACAGCTCCATGTTGACGAGCTCGCGCGGTACGCGGCTGAAGATCGAGGCGACGCAGGTGCCCTGGACGAGGGCGACCATCTGTTCGGCGCCGATCATGGTGACGGCGTGGCTGATGGTCTCGATGCGGGAGGGAAAACCGTAGAAGGAGCTGTTGGCCAGTTGGAGGATGCGGGCGGAGAGGGCCTGGTCGGCCATGAGCACCTCGCCGATGTCGCTCATCGAGCTGTCGGGGTTCTGCACGACCTCCTGCAGCCGGTGGAAGGTCTGCGGCAGCGAGTAGACGGTGCGGACCTTGGCGATGAGTTGGGAGACGGTCGTGCTCATGGGGCGGGGGCCGGCGGCGGGGGAATCTGGTGACGGATCTCGACGAGCACGGCCAGGCGCATGAGTTCGGCGATCGCCGGGTGGCCGGGGTCCGCGTGATGGAACCGTTCGGCGACGGCGGCGTGGGCCCGGTCGAGCACGGCCGGGGTGGCGCGGGCGAGGAGCGCGTCCTCGGAGTCGGGCGGTTTGGGGCCCTCGATCTCGACCTGCTGGATGCCCCATGAGCGGAGCACGCGCAGGTGTTTCTCGGTGATCTCGGTGCCGGTGCGGAGCAGCACTTGGCCGGACGCCTCGACGACGTCCTTCCCGACCTTCATCCCGGGGGTCAATGAGTCTATGTCCAGCAGAGCCATGTTGAGGCCGGCCGACGGTGCGCGTGGAGGGCGGGCGTTGCGGCTGGCGAGCTAACATCGGGCTGGGCGGGGCGAAGTTTAGGGATCGTCTGCAAAATGGCGTGGCGGGGGGCCAAGCGGTGCGGCCGAGTCGAGGGAACGCAGGTGGGGACACGTATGCTGCGGCGTGGGGGCTCCGCCCGGGGTGTGCAGGCGGAGGTGGTGGGCCGCGCCGAGCGGGCATCCGGTGGTGGCTGGTGCGAGCGCGCAGGGTGAGCGTCGCATGACGGGACAACGAATCGCGGCCTGAAGGGATGCGCCACGACGCAGGACTGCGGCGGAGCGGCTCGATCGCAGCGGGTGGCGATGGTGCGCAGGAAAAAAGAAAGGCCCGGTCGTGGACCGGGCCTTGGGCGAACAGAAGTGCGGCGCGAGACTTGGGCTCAGTTCTTCGTAAACGTCGCCTGGTGCCAGGTGGCGCCCCGCTGGCGGGTGATGCCCGACTGGGGATTGGCGGCGAGGTGCTCCAGGATCTTGAAGACCGGCTCGGCGTCGGCGCTCAGGCGCGCGGCGAGGGCTTCGGCGGTGAAGGCGGTGCCGGGATCGGCGGCGACGGCGGCGGTAATCTTCTTCTTGAGCGCGATCACCGCGGTGGCGGCCTTCTTGCCGGCTTCGACGCCGGGCTGGTGGTAGGCGTTGATGTTGACCAACGCGGCGTAGAAGCCCACGGCGCGTTCGTAGAGGGCGATGAGCACGCCGACCGTCTTCGGGGAAACATCGGGCACGGTGATCGTGAGCGACTCGCGATTCTTCTCGGTGAGGGCGTCGCGGGTGCCGAGGTAGAAACCCTGGAGGTAGTCGCCCGAGGTGATGCCGCCGGCCTCGACCTCCATCGAATCGCCGGCGCGGTCGCGCAGGACTTCGATGAAAGTGACAAAGAAGTTGTTCACGCCCTCGCGCAGTTGCTGCACGTACGCGTGCTGGTCGCTGGAGCCCTTGTTGCCGTAGACGGCGATGCCTTGGTTGACGACGCGGCCCGCCAGGTCGAGCTCCTTGCCGATCGACTCCATGATGAGCTGCTGGAGGTAGCGCGAGAAGAGGAGCAGGCGGTCCTTGTAGGGGAGCACGACCATGTCCTTCTCGCCCACGCCCTTGGTGGCGAGGAACCACGCGGCGGCGAGCAGCGCGGCGGGGTTGTCACGCAGCTTCGGGTTGCGGGTGAGCTGGTCCATCGCGGCGGCGCCGGAGAGCAGTTCGCCGATATCCAAACCTTGGAGGGCGGCGGGCAACAGGCCCACCGGCCCGAGCTCGCTGGTGCGACCGCCGACCCAATCCCACATCGGGAAACGGGCCAGCCAGCCTTCGCCTTCGGCGACCTTGTCGAGTTTCGAACCCTCGCCGGTGACGGCGACGAAATGCTTGGGGTAGTTGAGCCCGGCGGCCTTGAACGCGGCGGCGGCCTCGAGCATCCCGTTACGGGTTTCGACGGTGCCACCGGACTTGGAGATCACCAGCGCGACGGTCTCGTGGAGCTTGCCGGCGAGGGCCGCGAGCACGGTGTCCATGCCGTCCGGATCGGTGTTGTCGAAGAACCACACGGCCATCTTGTCGGTCTGCGGGTGGCCGAGAGCTTCGCGCACGAACTGGGGTCCGAGGGCCGAGCCGCCGATGCCGATGACGAGCACGTGCTTGAACGGGCCGCGCGGGCCGGCGACCTCGCCGCGGTGGACCCGGCCCGCGAAGTCCTGGATGCGCGTGAGGGAATCGGAGATCGCCGTCTTGATCTCGGGCGTGGGCGCCAACGCGGGCGAGCGCAGCCAGTAGTGGCCGACCATGCGCTGCTCGTCGGGGTTGGCGATGGACCCCTGCTCGAGCATGGCCATGTCGTCGAAGACCTGTTGGAACTTCGGTTCCAGGATGTCGAGGGCTTCGGAGTCGAAGCCCATGCGGCTCAGGTCGAGCGTGAACGCGAGACGTTCGTCGTGGAAGGACAGCGAGGTGAAACGGGACCAGGACATGGCGGGAAGGATGAGGGACCGAGGAGGAATGACAAACGGACGTCGGTCGACGGCCGGGGAGTTGGAGCGGCGAAGTTGCCGGGCCGCGGCGCCGCTGGCGAGCGAAAGTGCGGCGGAAAACGGGTGGTGCACGCACGCGGATTCACGGAGTGCGAGCGGGCTCGCCGGCCTACGCGGCAATTGAATTGTTACGGCTCAGCCGAGCGCGGCGTCGGTGACGGCACCGCGCGAGGCGGTCGTAACGAGGGCGCGGAACTTCGCGAGCACGCCGCGGGTGACGTCGTCGGGGCGGCGTTTCCACGCCTTGCGGCGGGCGGCGAGTTCGCGGGCGGTGAGGCCAAGGGTGATCGCGTTCTTCACGGCATCGATCGTGACCGGGTCGCCGTTCTTCACGAGCGCGATGGGGCCGCCGTCGTAGGCTTCGGGCGTGATGTGACCGACGACGAAGCCGCGGCTGCCGCCGGAGAAACGGCCGTCGGTGATGAGCGCGACGTCCGGGCCGAGGCCCTTGCCCATGATGGCGGCGGTGGGCGAGAGCATCTCGCGCATGCCGGGCCCGCCGCGCGGACCCTCGTTGCGCACAACGACGACATGGCCGGCCTTCACCTTACCGTCGAGGATGCCCTTGAGGGCGGTCTCCTCGGATTCGAACACGATGGCGCGGCCGGAGAATTGCAGGCCCTCCTTGCCGGAGATCTTTGCCACGGCGCCCTCGGGTGCGAGGTTGCCGTAGAGGATGCGCAGGTGGCTGTCTTTCTTGATCGGATTCGCGAGCGGGCGCACGACATCCTGGTCGGCGGGGTAGGGCGCGACGTCCTTGAGATTCTCCGCGACGGTGCGGCCGGTGACGGTGAGGCAGTCGCCGTGGAGCAGGCCGGCGTCGAGCAGCATCTTCATCAGCGGTTGGAGACCGCCGATGCGGCCGAGGTGCGCCATGCTGTAGCGGCCGGAGGGCTTGAGGTCGCCGAGCACGGGCACGCGTTTCCCGATACGGGTGAAGTCGTCGATGGTGAGCTTCACGCCGGCCGTGTGCGCGATGGCGAGCAGGTGGAGCACGGCGTTGGTCGAGCCGCCGAGGGCGATGACGACGGTGATGGCGTTCTCGAAGGCCTTGCGCGTCATGATGTCGCGTGGGCGCAGGCCGAGTCGCAGGAGATTGAGCACGGCGGCGCCGGCGCGGCGGCAGTCGGCGCGTTTCTCCTCGGAGATGGCGATCTGCGAGGAACTGTTGGGCAGGCTCATGCCCATGGCCTCGATGGCGGAGGCCATGGTGTTGGCCGTGTACATGCCGCCGCAGGAGCCGGGGCCGGGGATGGAGCACTTCTCGATCGCGGCGAGGCCGGCGGCATCGAGCTGGCCGGCGGCGTGTTTGCCGACCGCTTCGAAGACGGAGACGATGTCGCACTCCTGCTGCGTGCCGGGATGGATGCCGGGGAGAATCGTGCCGCCGTAGACAAAGACGGAGGGGCGGTTGAGGCGCGCCATGGCCATCACGCAGCCGGGCATGTTCTTGTCGCAGCCGCCGATGGCCACGAGGCCGTCGAAGCCCTCCGCGCCGCAGACCGTTTCGATGGAGTCCGCGATGACCTCGCGGGAGACGAGCGAGTAGCGCATGCCGCGCGTGCCCATGCTGATGCCGTCGGCCACGGTGATGGTGCCGAAGATGATCGACTTGCCGCCCGCGGCGTCCGTGCCCGAACCGGCGTGACGCGCGAGCTCGTCGATGTGCATGTTGCAGGGCGTGAGCATGCTCCAGGTGGAGGCGATGCCGACGACGGGTTTCTGGAAGTCGGCGTCCTGGAAGCCGACGGCGCGCAACATGGAGCGATTCGGGGCGCGATCGGCGCCGTCATGGACGAGGGCGGAGTGGGCGCGAGGGGAGGGCGCGGACGCTTTTTTTGCCATGGGTAGAACGGCGTGGGGCGGACGTTTTCGGGAGGGCGGAACGAGGTGCGGGAATCTCGGAAACAAATGCGTTGCCCGCAAGCCCGGCATGACCCAAACACCTCCGCTCGACCCATCGCCTCCGTCCCGCATGGCATTCAATCTCCAGAAAGTCCTCCGCGCGCTGCTGTTTGCCTCGAGCGGTCCGCTCACGATCAAGGAAATCCAGGACACCCTCACGCGTTTCCATGCGCAGGAGGCCGATTTGCTGGCGAAACTGAAACCCGAGGCAGGGGCCGCGGAGCCCGCGGCCGAGGTGCCGGTCGCACCTTCGCCGGCCGAGAGTGTTCCGACGGTGGAGCCGCTGGCGGTGGTCGAAGGCATGCCGGTGATCGAGGGTGAGCCCGGGGCCGCGCCGTCCGTGCCGGCCGACCCGGCGGCCGAGGTCACGCTGGGGCTGTCCAGCGCCGAGACCGATCCCGAGTTCTATCACGACGTGCCGTCGCTCATCACCGCCTCCCAGATCCGCGAGGCGATGGACGCCATCGCGGCCGACCTGCGCGCGCGCGACGAAGTCTTCTTCCTGATCGACGGCAGCAACGGCTACCGGCTCGTGACCAACCCGAAGGCCGCCCGCTGGGTGCGCCTCATGCGCGACGAACCGCCGCCGGTGCGCCTGAGCCAGGCGGCGCTGGAGACCCTTGCCGTGATCGCGTACCGCCAGCCGGTCACGCGCGGCGAGATCGAGACGATCCGCGGCGTCTCCGCCGAGGCGGGCGTGAACAAGCTGCTCGAACGCGGCCTGATCTACGTGGCCGGCCGCGCGGAGCTGCCGGGCCGCCCGATCCAGTTCGGCACCACCGACGAGTTCCTTGAGTTCGTGGGCATCAAGTCGTTGGCGGAACTGCCGGCGTCCGACGTGCTCTCCAACCGCCAGATCGACGAGTGGCTCAGCAAGGCCGAGAACCCGGCCCACGTGGGCGACAAGGACATGGGGCTCGAGACCGAGGAGTTGCCGCTGGATCCGCCGGAGGAGGAGGTCGAGGAGGCGAAGATCGTGCCCGAGGCCGAATCGCCGCCGCCCGAGGCGCCGCCCGCTCCCGAACCGGAGCGCGAGTCCGCCGCCGAACCGCCGCCCGCCCCCTGATTTCCGCCCCATGAACATCGACGATTGTCGCCAGAAGATTGATTCGCTGGATCGCCGCATCGTGGAGGCGTTGAACGAGCGGCTCACGCTCGCCGCCGAGATCGGCCGGCTGAAACGCCAGAGCGGTGGCCCGATCTATGTGGCCGAGCGTGAGGAGGCCGTGTTTCGCAAGGTTTGCGAACAGAATCGCGGTCCGATCGAGCAGCGCGCGCTGCGCGCGATCTACCGCGAGGTGATGTCCGCGGCGATCGCGCTGGAGCAGCCGTTGAAGATCGCCTACCTCGGGCCCGAGGCGACGAACAGCCACCAGGCTGCGATGCAGAAGTTCGGCGCGAGCGTCGAGTACCAGCCGATGGCGACCTTCCCGGACATCTTCGCCGCGGTCGACAAGGGCGAGGCCGACTACGGCGTGATCCCGGTCGAGAACTCGACCGACGGCGCCGTGCGCGACGCCCTCGACCTCTTCGTCGAGACCGAGCTGAAGATCGTGGCGCAGAGCTATCTCGAGATCGCCTACTGCCTGATCTCGGCGGAGCCGCTCGAGAAGATCACCAAGGTGTATTCGAAGGACCAGGCGCTCGCGCAATGCCGCCATTGGTTGCAGCGCCATGTGCCCAATGCCCAGCCGTGCGACGCCCCGAGCACCGCGCGCGCGGTGCAGATCGCCAAGAGCGAACCGGGCGCCGCCGCGGTGGCCAACGAGCTCGCCGGGACGCACTATCAGGTGCCGATCGTCGCGCGCGACATCGAGGATGTGCGCGGCAACACCACGCGCTTCTTCGTCATCGGCCGCCAGACCTCCGGCTCCGCCGGCCCGGGGCGCGACGTGAGCACCTTCATCATCTCGCTCGGCGACCAGGCCTCGCACTCCGGCTCGCTGCTGCGCATGCTCCAGCCCTTCTCGGAACGCGGGCTCAACCTCACGAAGGTCGAGTCGCGCCCCACCAAGAAGCGCGCGTGGGACTACTACTTCTTCATCGATGTCGCCGGCCATTACGACGACCCGAAGATGCGCGAGGCGATCGTGGAGCTGAAGAAGTTCTGTCCGCTGGTGAAGTGGCTCGGCAGTTACCCGCTCGTCACGCCGTGAGGCCCGGGCGGGGCCGGTCCGTGCGCCGGTACTCCGCGATGCGGTGGATCCGGTCGCCGGCGAACGTGAAGACGCTCGCCCCCTCGATGTCGTAACGGACGTCGCGGTCGGTGCATTCGAAATGCCATTCGACGGCCGCCGTCTCGCCCGCGTGGACGAACGAGAGGAGGTCCCAGCGTTGCACCGTGCTGCCGCGCTCCCGCCAGTCGCGCAGCCAGTGCGCGATCTCCGCCCGGCCCGAGAACGTTGGCCCGTGCGACTCGATCACGATGCAGTCGCCGGCCAGGGTGCCGAGTACGCGTTGGGCATCCCCGGTTCTCCAGCCTTCGGTGTAGTCGGCGACGAGACGGCGGGCGTGCGTGGTGTCCATGGCGTCGGGATGGCGGCGGCGAGCGGGCGCGACAAGCCCGGTCTTGCTGGGGCGCCGCCCGGCGCGACCCGGGGGTTGGACCGTGGGCTCCCGCTGGGGGGAGGGCGGCGAGAAACGGGGTATTCACCCCGCGGAGGCTGCAAAGTCCCGTGAAAAACCCGCTTTCCGGCGCCGGGCACTTCCGTTTCGCGGCCGGGTGGCCGATGTTGCCTCCGCTTTCGCCCCCACCATGCACGCACGCCACACCAACGCGTTCCACGCCGAAGTTCCGCGCTTCGCGCTCTGGCTGCATGTCGCCGGAGTGGTGGCGAGCGTGTTGGCCATGCGCGTGGTTCGGGTCTGCCGGCGGGGCTGAAGGTGTCGCGGCGGCGGGCGAGGCGCCCGGGAGGCATCGAGCCGGGGTGTTGTCCATCGCCGAAAGGCCTCAATCTCCCACCGGCTGGCGGCGCGACTCTCCCGGGATGGGGGTGGGGTGGATTCCCTAGAATTGGGGGCTCAAGCGCCCGGGGATGCGGACGAGAGTCTGGTAGGATTCGACCGCGTGCGTTTCCATCCATGATGCCTTCCCGCCTCCTCTTCGCAGTGCAATCCGACCAACCGTGCCCGGTGCGGTGGTCCTCGACCGCGGGGGCGGGGCGGCCGTCCGGCGCGCGCTGAAGGGGTAACGAAGCGATGGAGACGAAGGTGCCAGCCGAGGCGGAGCGCGCCGCCGCCGGGCCCCCGCGCGGGGGCCAGCCCGGCTTCTTGTCCCCGGTCGAGGTCTTCGACCGGCTGCTGTTGCTGTTCTGCCCCTTCGGGCTGATCGCGCTCGGGGTGTTCTTCCCGCTGCATGCCGAGTACGGGGGGCATTGGGTCTCGGCCGTGCATGGGGGCGCGTTGCTGACGGCGTTGGTGTTGGCGCTCGGGCGCAAGCGGAGCCGGGCGGCGGTGCGCCTGACCGTGTATGCCGGCTGCTTCGGCGTCGCCGCGGTGGCGGAGCTGTGGCACTGGGGGCTGGCGGGCAACGGCATGCTGCTGTCGTTCGTGGCCGTCATGATCGGCTCGATGATCCGCCAGCCACGGCTGCGCGTGGCCTTGATCTTCGGCGTGCTGGCCGGCGCCGGCACCGCGGCGTTGGGCCATGCGTACGGTTGGCTGGTGCCTGCTCCCGCCTCGTTCGCGGCGACGCCGGGTGCGTGGGCGAGCGCGGTCTCCCTCTTCGTCTTCGCCACGGCGGCGTTGGTTTTCTGGCGGCAGGTCGGCGACCGGCTCTTCCGGAGCAACGAGGAACTGCGGCTCGCCGAGAACCATTTCCGCGCGATGTTCGACATGGCCGGCGACGCGACCCTGCTCATCGAGAACGGCCATTTCATCGAGGTCAACCAACGGGCGGAAACGGTGTTCGGCTATCGCGCCGCGGAGTTGCTCGAGTTGTCCCCGGTCGAACTCAGCCCGGAGCTGCAGGCCAATGGCGAGCCGTCGGTCGAGCTCGGGCGGCGGCTCTTCGCGGCGGCGGCCGACGGACCGCAGCATTTCCGCTGGATGCACCGCCGCAAGGACGGGCGGGTGTTCGAGGCGGAGGTCTCGCTGAGCAGCTCCCTGCACGGCCGGCGGCGGATCTACCTGGCGATCGTGCGCGACCTTTCGGACTATCGCCTGGTCGAGCGGGAGAACCGCCTCTTGGCGACGGCCCTTAGCCACGCGAGCGAGGCGGTCGCGATCACCGACGCCGACGGCCGCATCGTCTATGTGAACCGCGCCTTCGAGGAGATCACCGGATATTCGCGACACGAGGTGCACGGCCAGAATCCCCGCCTGCTCAAGAGCGGCCGGCACGATGCGGGCTTTTACCGCGACCTCTGGGCGATGATCACCTCGGGCCGGGCCTGGCGTGGTCGGATGCACAACCGGCGCAAGGACGGTTCCCTCTACACCGAGAACTGCTGCATCACCCCGCTGCGCGACGAGCGCGGTGCGCTCACGCACTTCGTCGCCGTCAAACGCGACATCTCCCACGAACTCCAGCTCGAGGAGCAGCTCGTGCAATCCCGCAAGATGGAGGCGGTGGGCCGGTTGGCCGGCGGCATCGCGCACGATTTCAACAACATCCTCCAGGTCATCACCGGCAATGTCTCGATGGCGGCGATGGACGCCCCGCCGGGACACCCCGTGCACGGCTCGCTCGACGAGATCTCGCGCGCCAGCCAGCGCGCGGTGAATCTCGTGCAGCAGCTGCTGGCCTTCAGCCGCCGCCAGGAGCTGCGCCTGCGACCGGCGGAGCTCGGCGCGTTGATCCACGACACCGCGCGCATGATCCGCCGGTTGATCGGCGAGGACATCACGCTCGTGCTCGCGCCCGCCGCCGGCCCGCTGACCGCGCGGGTCGACCCGGGCCGGATCGAGCAGGTGCTGCTCAATTTGTGCGTGAACGCTCGTGACGCGATGCCGGATGGCGGGCGGATCGCCATCGAGATGGAGCTGCGCGACCTCGGGGAGGCGGACTGCCTCGGCCGGCCGGACGCGACGCCGGGCCGCTACGTGGTGGTCTCCGTATCCGACGAGGGGATCGGCATCCCGCAGGAGATCCAGCATCGCATCTTCGAGCCCTTCTTCTCGACCAAGGAGGTGGGCCGCGGCACCGGACTGGGTCTCGCCACCGTCTACGCGATCGTGCGGCAGCACGGCGGCTTCATCACCCTCCAGTCCGAGGTGGGCTGCGGCACGACCTTCCGGTTCCACCTGCCACATGCGCCGGAGGCGGTCGCCGAGTCGAACGCCGAGGCGGGGCCCGACCTCGCCTCGCTCCAGGGCCGGGGCGAAACGATCCTCTTCGCCGAGGATGACGAACAGGTGCTCGTGATCGCCCAACGCGTGCTCGGGCAGGCCGGCTATCGGGTCCTCGCCGCACGCGACGGCGCCGAAGCGCTCGCCATCCATGCCGCCCACCAGGGGCCGATCCATCTCGCGATCCTGGACGTCGTGATGCCCCAGCGCAACGGACGTCAGACGCACGACGAGCTGCGCCGGCGCGATCCGCGGCTGCCCGTGCTCTTCGCCACCGGCTACAGCTACCATCACCTCCAGGACGGTCTGATCGAGCAGTCGCAGGTGTTGCGCAAACCGTTCGCCCCGCACGAGCTGCTCGGTCGCGTGCGGCAGGTGCTGGACGCGCAGGTCGCCGCCGCGGAGCCGACCGGGATCGAGCCGGCCGCGAACTGACCGCATACCCGGGCCCGGCGCCGTAGCCGCCGGCCTGAAACGCGTTCCGCGGGGGACGCGAAGCGGCTTTCGCGAAGCTGCCGCGCTCCCGCAGCAGGTGCTGTCTCTACGCTCCGGCGACGGCGGGGTGTGGCGCCGGTTCCTCGACCCAGCCGCGGGCGCGCAGCACGGACACGGCGAGGTTGGCCGCCGTATCCGTCGTGAAATGCGCCATGTTGACGACCAGGTCGTAGGCGGCGGGATCGTCGATGTCGGCTTCGAAGAACGAGCGCACGTAGTCGCGCCGGGCGTGGTCGGTCTTGCGGATGAAGGCCAGCGCCTGCTCGCGCGAGAGGCCCAGCAGGCCGGAGATGCGGCGGCCGCGTTGTTCCGTCGGCGCGATCAGGCGCAGGTGGAGCCCGTGCTCGGCTCCCTCGGTGGCGTAGTTGCCGCCGCGGCCGACGATGATCGCGTGGCCGAGGGTCGCGAGACGGCGCATCAGGTTGTTGGTCTGGTGCACCATCGTCCAGATGCTCGGGTGTAGCCCCACGATCTCGCCCACGGAGGCTTCGAGTTCGGAGACGCGGTTCTCGGGCAGAAACCGGGCGAGCGAGAGGGAGAGGTTGTTGTCCTCGAGCATGCGGGCGACCAGATTGCGGTCGAAGACCGTCCAGGCGGGTTCCTCGACGCCGAGCAGCCGGTTGAGCCGCCGCGCGATGGCGTCGCCGAGGTCGTTGCCGCCGGTGCCGCATTCGCGGGAGATCGTGATGAACGTGCCGACCTTGGCGGCGGGCGGGGTTCCGGGAGTGCCGAACTGAAGGTCGAAGTAGGCCTTCGCCTTGTCGATGGAAGGATGCGTTTCCATGGGGCGGCGGGTTTGGTGGTTGACGGTGGCTGGCTGCGCGGACTCTACGCCCGAATGCGGGCCCTCGCAACGGCTCGAGGCCGACGGTAACCGGCGTGGGCCGCGGCCGTCATGCGGGGGATGCGCCCCAGCCCCCAAAAGATCGCCCTCGCCCTGGTGTTCGCCGCTCTGGTGGCGGCGGTCGCGACGTTGTGGTCGCTGTGGCACCGCGAAGTCCGTGCGCACGCGCTGGCGCAGGAGCGGGCCGCGGCGGAGTCCGCGGTCCTGCGGGCGGAACTCGCGGCGGCGAAGGCCCGGGGCGGCGAGCGGGGCGAGCGCGCCTCGACCGAGACGCTGGTCCCCAGGGCGTCGCTCGAGCCGGAGCGCGGGCGGCCGCCCGGTCGTGGGCGCCGGGGCGGTGAGTTGGCCGACTTCCTCAACGATCCGGAAGTGGCGCCGCTGTGGCAGAAACAGCGTCACCGACAAGTGGCGACTCGCTACGCCGCGCTCTTCGCCCGGCTCGGGCTGGGCGCGGAGCAGACGGCGAAGCTTCAGGCGCTGTTGGCCGACAAGCAGCTGTCGCGCACCGAGGCGCAGGCCTTGGCGCGCCAGCAAGGGCTCGACCGCGGCGAGGCGCGCGAGCTCGCCCGCCAATCCGACACCGAAGCCGACGCCGCGATCAGGACGCTCCTCGGTGAGGCCGCCTTTGCGCAGTTGCAGGACTACGATCGGACCATGCCGCAGCGTACGATCGTCACCGG
Source organism: Verrucomicrobiota bacterium (assembly GCA_023446735.1). Classification (GTDB taxonomy): domain Bacteria; phylum Verrucomicrobiota; class Verrucomicrobiia; order Opitutales; family Opitutaceae; genus CAJCBL01. The sequence goes on along the minus strand of JAEXPQ010000102.1, from coordinate 21,098 downwards.
CCTCGCGACGCAGTTGGTGGCCGCGGGCGCCCCGTTGAGCGCGGCGCAGCAGGAACGTTTGGTCGAAACGCTCGCCGCCCACGCCGGCGCCGAGGTCTCGGTCGGCTTCTCGAACTTCCCCGAAGCGCTCGGGCCCGGCGGCGGCAACCTCGTCGCCGGCCTAGTCTTCCGCGGACAGTCCCCCGAGCAAATCCAGGCGCTCGTCGAGCAGAAGGTCGCCGGCGATGCCGCGGTGCTCGCGGCGGCCGCCTCGTTCCTCGATGGTTCGCAGCTGGCCGCGTTGCGCCAACAGCAGGAGGACCAGGCCGACCAGTTGGCGTTGGCGGCCAAGATGGCCGAGCGCCTGCGGCGGGCGCGGACCGGCGAGTAGGTTCGGTCGCGGCCCGGACGCCGCGGGCGCGAGTCGCTGGGGACGGCGTGAATCCAGAGCGTCCAGTTGCGGGCTGGGATGCGGATTCCTCATGCGACAGAACCTCGCCTTGCGAGGACTTTGTGAAAACGGGTGTTCGCGCCGTGCGAAGCTTGTCCGGTGGCCGCCGTTCCGGCGTACACGTGACCCGCCATGTCCCCACGCCTCCTCTCCGCGCTCGGCGCGACCGTCACTCTGTGCGCCGCGGTTCTCGCCGCCGATTCCCGCAACCCCGACCGCCCCTGCACGGGCGGCGCCTACCAGTGGGGACGCGAGGACGAGGTCTGGCTCCAGCCGTGGGGCTTCGCGGGCTACTGGTGGGTCGACAAGCTGTTCTGGCCCGACTCGGACTACGAGAACCACTGGAACTCCCAACGCGAGGCCGACGGCGTCGAGCGCAGTGGCCGCTACGCGGTCATCGGCGCAGTGGGCTGGTTGGACACCTACATCTCCGGCTTGCCCGCCGATCCCTATGGCAACGGCGGCTATGCTCGCGAGCGCCCGGCGTCCCGCGCCTACTCCGACTGGCACAAGCGGCGCGACGACCTCATGGGCCGCGATGCCAACGGCGGCTTCAATTTCTACCTGCTCGGCTGGATTTCGCCCGCCACGCCGCTCGACCCGGCCGACTGCGGGCCGGACGGCGCGAACACCCCGCACGGCACCTACGGCGACTTCATCGCCGAGCGCATGGCGACGATCTCCGCCCAGGATCACTACAGCGGCTACTACGCGGCCGACTTGCTGGTCAACATGCCCAACCTCTACATCAGCGGCGCCGACTTCCATCCGCGCAATCTGGATGCTTTCGAGAAACGGCTGGGCTATCCGCTGCCGGGCACGACTGCGCCCGAGAAGGCCCGCCACATCCGCGCGCACCTCATGCCCGAGTGGGCCGACTACTGGTGCGACGCCTACGGCCACTATTTCGCCGAGATCGCGAAGCGCACGGAGGCCCTCCGCGGCCGGTCCGCACTGGTCGGCGGTCAGCTCTACGGCGACATCACCCTTACGCGCTGGCTTGGCGGCGACATGCGGCGCTACCTGAAGATCCTTCCGCCCGAGCGCTGGTACTTCGATCTCGAGATGCAGGGCGACTGGATCCGTTCGGTGAACACGGCGGGGTTCTACACCGCGACCGTGGGCACCGCCACGGCCTGGGAACCCTCGATGTGGATGGGCTCGAAGATGGATGTTTTCGACGACACGCTCCGGGGCAGCCTCAACCATTCGGGCCTGCCGCTTGCCACGGGCGACGCGGTGCAGCACACCCACTGGTTCCAGATCGTGTTCACCCACATCGCCACGCGCGAGGGCACGGTGCGCCGCGGCGTCACCGCGCTCCAGTACGGCTACGGCATGAGCGGACAGAACGCCATGGACCAGCGCATCCGCCAGGCGATGTGGAACCACATCCCGCGCAAACCCCACGGCCCCGGGTTCTACTACTCCGAGGCGATGGTGCGCTCCTTCGAACGCGAGGGCGTGTGCTGGAAGGTCAACGACGAGGCGGCCCGCGCCTTCAATCAGGTCGGTTGCGGGTATTTCGCGACCGACGCCGCGCTCGCGAATCTCGGGCCCGCCACCGCGCCGACCTGCTGGATCGTGCTGCGCCAGGATCGCCTGCCCGCCGCCGAGCGCGCGCGGCTCGAGGATTCCGCGCCCGTCGTCACGCCCGAACAGGCCGCCGCGCTCACGCCCGTGCGCACCTCGGCCGGCGCCAACGCCTGGGGCTTCATCGACCAGGAGGGGCGCCTGTGCGTCGTGGTGGCCAACCTCGCCCGCGGCGAGAACCCCGTGCAGGTCGACCTCGCCGGCCTGGTCGACGGCGCTCATGCCCCGACCGATGCGCTCACGGGTGACGTGGCTCTGACTACGAATGCCTCGGGTGGCCGGGCCCGCTTCACCCTCAACCTGGCGGACTACGACACGCGTGTCCTGGTCTTCCCCGCCTCCGCCGTCGCGGCCAACTGAACCGGAGCACGACACCATGAAACACTTTCGCTCTCTTGTCTCCCGGTTTGCTCCTGTAGCGGAACGGTTCCCGTTCCTTCCGGAAGCGAGACGCTTCCGCTCCGTGACGCCCTCGCTCCACCGACGAATGCTTCGCTTCGTATTCGGTCTGTTGTCGCTCGCCGGTCTCGCCACCCTCGAGACCCCCGTTTCCGCCCAGACCACCGAAGTCCGCGCCGAGCTCTCGGTCTTCGCCGGCACGGTCGCCCCGGGCAGCTTCGACAGCAGTGTCGACGGCACCGGCGAGACCCCGCGGTTCTTCAATCCCGCCGGAGTCGCCGCCGACGCGGCGGGTAACATCTACGTGGCTGACACGGGCAACGGCACCATCCGGAAGATCACGCCCGCGGGCGTCGTTACCACGCTCGCCGGCACGGCGGGAGCATGGGGCGCGGTCGACGGGGCCGGTGCCGCCGCGCACTTCGCCGCGCCGCTGCACCTCGCGGTGGATGTCGCGGGCAACGTCTATGTCGCCGACTCCGCCAACGGCGCGATTCGCAAGATCACCGCGGCGGGCGTGGTTACGACCTTCGATCTCTCCGCGGCGGATCCCGTCGTCAACGCCCCGAGCGGCATCGCCGTCACCCCTGATGGGCAGACGATCTATTTCTCCGACCGCGGCAACAACGTGATCCGGCGCATCGTCGAGTCCGGTCCGGTCACGGTCTTCGCCGGCGATCCGCGCCGCTCCGGCACGGCGGACGGGCAGGGGAGCGCCGCACGCTTCTACGAGCCGGCCGGCCTCGCCCGCGATGCGGCGGGCAACCTCTACGTCGCCGACTCGCGCAACCACACGATCCGCAAGATCACCGCCGCGGGCGCCGTCACCACGCTGGCCGGCACCGCGGGAGCGCCCGGCACCACCGATGCCGCGGGGCTCGCGGCGAAGTTCTATCTGCCGCGTGCGGTTGCGGTGGATGCGACGGGCAACGTGTTCGTCGCGGACTCGGGCAACCACACCGTGCGCCGAATCGCCGCGAGCGGCGCGGGGGTCACCACGCTCGCCGGCACCGCCGAGCGCGAGGGCAGCGCCACCGGCACCGGCGCCTCGGCCCGCTTCGCCCTGCCCGCCGGTCTGGCCGCGCTCGCCGACGGCACGCTCTACGTGGCCGATTCGCGCAACCACGTGATCCGCCGGATCACGACGACGGGCGACGTCACCACCTTCGCCGGCGTCGCTCCGGCGGCCACCGACGGCACCGGCGCCGACGCGCGCTTCCGGCAGCCGCGCGCGCTCGACTGCGACGGCGCGGGCAATGTCTATGTGGCCGACACGCTCAACTCCACGATCCGCAAGATCACTCCCGATGGCGTCGCCACCACGCTCGCGGGAGCGGCGGGGGAGACCGGCTCGGCCGATGGCACGGGGGCGGAGGCGCGCTTCCACCAGCCCGAGGGCCTCCTCGCGGCGGCCGATGGCACGGTCTATGTGGCCGACACGCTCAACCACACGATCCGCCGGATCACGGCGGCGGGCGTCGTCACCACGCTGGCCGGCACCGCGGGCGAGCAGGGCGATGCCGACGGCACCGGTGCCGCCGCGCGTTTCCGGCACCCGCAGGGGCTCGCGTTCGACGGCGACGGCAACCTCGTCGTCGCCGACACGTTCAACAACCTGATCCGTCGTGTCACCCCGACGGGCGTCGTGACCACGATCGCCGGCAACTCCTCGGCCTACGGCTTCGGCAAGCGCGACGGCAGCGGGCTGTTCGTCCAGTTCACCCATCCCACCGCCGTCGCGGTGAACGCCGCGGGCGAGATCCTCGTGGCTGACTCCGGCAACGCGACGATCCGCAAGATCGTCGGTGGCACCGTGTCCACGGTCTATGGCGCCGCGGAATCCTTCGGCACCGCCGACGGCGACGCCGGCGGCGTGCGGTTCCGCCGGCCGATGGCGCTCGATATCGACGGCGCGGGCAACCTGCTCGTCGCCGATCCCGATGCCTCCACCGTGCGGCTCATCGCGCCCGGCGGCACCACGTACACCATCGCGGGCCTGGGTGACGTCGCCGGCGCAGTCGGCGGTGCGGGGCCGGCCGCCCGGCTGTCGGCGCCGCACGGTGCGGCGTTCGGGCCCGGCGGATCGATCTACATCGCCGATACCGGCAACCACGTGATTCGCCGCGGAGCGGTGGCGTGGGGCACGCCGCCCACTTTCACCCAGCAGCCCAAGAAGGTCGCGGGCGCCACGCAGCCCACCTACACGGTGCAGGCGTCGTCGACCAATGGCGTGGTCAACTACCGCTGGCAGTTCCGCCCGAAGTGGGGCTGGTGGACGGACTGCGCCACGGACCCGCTCTTCGGCGTCGCGGCCACTGCCACTGCCACGCTCACCATCCCGGGCCAGACCGCCGGGCACAACGATTGGACGATCCGCTGCCTCATCGACAACGGCTACTCGACCACCGTCGCTTCGAACGAGCTGAGCCTCTGGATGTCCGGCGACAACGCTGTGCGCATCAACGGCGACGTGTCCGACGCCGAGTTGGTGGTGACCGTCAGCCGTCTCGCCGGCGCGGATAAGCCCAATCAGAATTGGGGCAGCAGCTGGGGCATCGTCGACGGTGTGGGCGCCGCGGCGAAGTTCTCCGGCCCGCGCGGTGTCGTGGTCGACGCCTCCGGGGTCGCCTACGTGGCCGACGCCTCCGGCGGTACGATCCGCAAGGTCCTGCCCGACGGCACCGTCACGACCCTCGCCGGCAAGGCCGGCACCGCGACGGGCGAAGGCTGGGGTAATGTCGACGGCACCGGCGCCGCCGCGCGGTTCGCCGGACCGCAGGCCCTCGCGCTCGCGCCCGACGGCACGCTCGTCGTCGCCGACACCGACAACGGCACGCTCCGCCGCGTGACGCCCGCCGGCGTCGTGACGACGATCGCCGACGGCGCGGGTCAGCCGTACCGGTTCCACCGCCCGCAGGGCGTGGCGGTCGACCCGCTCGGCACGATCTACGTTTCCGATACGGAGGACTACACGGTGCGCAGGCTTGGCGCCAACGGCGTGATCGAACTGGTCGCCGGGCGTTCGCTGCTCAGCGGGGCGCAGGACGGCGCCCCCGGCGTGGCGACCTTCGGGAGCCCGACGGCGCTCGCGTTCGATCCGGCCGGCACGCTCTACGTGGCCGACCGTGCGAACCATGCGGTCCGTCGCATCGCCGCCGACGGCACGGTGACGACCATCGCTGGTACGAACGGCGTGCTTGGCACCGACGACGGCGTCGGCACCGCGGCGCGGTTCAACGCCCCCGCCGGTCTCGCGATCGATTCGCGCGGGGTGTTGTATGTGGCCGACACCGGCAACCACGTGGTGCGCCAGATCGATCCCGACGGCCGCGTGCGCACGATCGCGGGCCGGAAGCCCTCCGGCCAGGACCGCGGCTATGGCGATACCGATGGCGCGGGCGCCTCGGCGCGTTTCTGGAACCCCTGGGGCATCGCCTGCGACAACCGCGGCAATCTTCTCGTGACCGACGCTGGCAACAGCAAGGTGCGCGCCGTGGCGACCCATGTGCCCGCGATCGGCGAGACGATCGCCTTCGGCGTCAGCACCAACGGCAACCCCGGTGGTTTCCAGTGGCAGGCGCAGGCGCCGGGCGCCACGACTTGGACGAATATCAACACCGGTGGCGCCTACACGGCCACCGGCGGCGGCGACTCAGGCCGCCTCAGCGTGGTGCTCGAGGCGCTGCACGACGGCTACCGCTTCCGCTGCCATGTCAGCCGCGCCTACGACAACACCCACATCGACGGCCGCGCCGCGGTGGTCGCCGTCGGCATTGCGCCGACGATCACGACGCAACCGGCTGCGCGGACGGCCACCGCCGGGCAGAGCGTGACGTTCACCGTGGCGGCGACCGGTACGCCCGCGGCCTTCGCGTATCGCTGGCAGCGTATGCCGAGCGGTTCGACGACCTGGGGCGATCTCGTCGACGGCGGTTCGTATCGCGGTGCTCGCACGGCGACGCTCACGCTTGCGGCGGTCGGCGGCGTGATGAACGGCGACCAGTTCCGCTGCGTGGTCGACAACTATGTTGCGAGCGCGACCACGTCCGCGCCGGCCACGCTCACGGCGACGGGCGAGGCCCACATCGACTTCGAGTCGTGGCGGGCCGGCCATGGGGTGAGCGGCGGCGCCGACGCTGATCCGTCCGGCTCCGGGGTGACGAACCTCGCGCGCTACGCCTTCGGCCTCGCGCCCAGCGGCCCGGTGCCGAATCCGGTCATGATCACGCCGGTGGCCGGCGTCGGCGGGCAGTTCCTGCGGGTTGGGTTCAAACGCAAGGCCTTCGCGACGGACATCCGCTACGTGATCGAGCACAGCGCTGATCTGGTGACGTGGACCACGCTCAAGACGATCGAACCCGGCGCCCCGGTTGACGTCTTGGAGCGAGACGAAGTCGCGATCGGCAGCGTACCGCGTCGTTTCCTACGCGTGCGCGTCGAGCACCACGGCCCGTAGAGCCGGTCTCCGACCGGTCGCTGGGGGCGCGAGCCGCCGGGGGCGGTGCGAGCGAATTGTGAAACCGGTGTGGTTCTGACCCACGACTGGACTCGCTCGTAGGTGGCTCCATCGTCGGCTTCGCTCGTCGGTGTCCGCCTCCGCGAAACGGCAACCCTCCCCACTGCTATGCATCTCCTGCTTCTGCGCCCGCTCCTGTGCCTTGCCCTTTTGCCCGCGGCGTTCGGCGCGGCGGACAACCTGATCTTCAACGGCGGCTTCGAGCTCGGCGCGGCGGGTTTCGAGGTGAACAAGAACCTCCGGCCCGACACCAACCCCACGCTCGTCTTCGAGGGCGCGGTGATCGACACGACGACGACGGCCTCCGGCGCGCAGTCGCTGAAGATCCCGAACCGGTTCGCGGAGTTCATGGAGCTGTTCGCGCGCGGGGTGACGCTGAAACCGAGCACGACCTACACGTTGTCCGTCAGCCTGAGGACCGATGTCGACCGTCTATCGGTACGGGCCCTGGTGGTGCCGAACGACAACAAGTCTTCCCACTCCAAGGAGTTTTTCCCGGGAAGGACGTGGCAGCGCTTTTCCTTCAGTTTCACCACGCTGCCGAACAGGCCCGTCGGCGATACGACGGACACCGTGGCGACGCCCGGCTGCGCGGTCTGGCTACGGACGAATCTCACCGGATTGAACGAATCCACGGGGCCGGCGAACACCCTGTGGGTCGACGACCTTCAGGTCGTCGAGGGGGGATCGACGACGTTCGGCGCGTCCGCCGAGGTCGAGGCGGCGGTGACGGTGGCCAAGGATCTCTATGTCGAGGGCGACGGCTTTGTTGGTACAACGCTGGTCGTGCATAATGCGAGTGCTCGCACGGTGCACGGGAGCGTGGCGTTGCGGCTCGAGGAGGAGGAGGGCGCGCCGCCCCGCCGGATCGCGGCGTACGATCTCACGCTGGCGGCCGGGGAGGTGCGTTCGCTGGCGCAAAGCACGCTGGTGGATCGTTTCGGCAGTTTCACGATCACGCCCGAGGTGCAGTTCGACGCCACGGTCGACCGCCTGCCGGCATGGTTCGCACGGGTGGGGCGCTACGTGGCGCAGTCTGCCCATGTGGACCTCGACACGACGTTCTGCATTTCCGCCAACGATGGGTTGCCGATGGGCTACGGACCGAAGGGGACCCTGTTGGCACGGGGGGCTTCGCCCGACGAGTTCCTCGCCCTCTTCGTGAAGATGGGCGGGCGCATGATGCGGCTCTGGGACAGTGGCAATGCGGTGAACTGGAACTCGAACGAACTGGCGCAGGGCGTCTTCACCGATGACTACAGCGATCTGGTCGTCAAAAAGCTCTATGATCATGGCATCGCGCCGATGCCGGTGCTCGGCGGCTCATGGCTTACCCCCATTGTGGTCGATGCGAAACACCAGCTCCGGCACCCCCAATGGCTCGTCGACATCAGCACCCGAGTGACCGAGGCGGTCGACACGGACGGCTATCAGGGGTTTCTCGTGCCCGACGCCTATTGGCGGAGCCATGTGGCGCGGATGGTCAACCGCTACAAGGGCAAGGTCACGCATTGGGAGATCATGAATGAGCCCAATATCTGGATGTTCCCGCCCAACCGGCTCGATGCCGAAGGCAACGTGGTGGGGTGGGACGGCGGCAACGCCGAGCACATTGCCGCCCAGGCTCGGCAGTATGTCGACTACCTGCGCTCGGCGGCCGAGGAGATTCGCGCCGCCGATCCGCAGGCCCGAATCGTGGGCTTCTGCCCGACCGGCGACATGGGGTCGCTCTCGACCGTGCCGTTCCTGCGCGAATCCATCACCGCCGGTGGGCTCGCCTCGGCCGATGCCGTTTCGTTCCATCCTTACGGGGCCAACCTGCTCGGTTCCCCCAATCCGGCGGATACCGCCATCCAGGCTATCCGCACGGTGGTCGATGCCGGGCGGCTGGGCACGCCGCTGTGGAACACCGAGGACTACTACCTCGATGGCGTCACGCCCAGCGGCGATGCCGAAGTCGTGCGGCCGCGGCACACTGCGGCGCGGGTGTTGCTCGATCTCGGCGAGGGTGTGGCGCAGTCGTGCAGCGTCATGGATGTCTCGCTCTGGCGGAAGACCCTCAACCCGGAGTTCAGGAATGGCGCCCGAGGCCGGTGGGCGCCGTCGGCCAACTTCGTCGCTTACAACGCCATTGCCCGCTATCTGGAGGGCGCGAGGCCGGTGGCCGGCGGCAAGATCGCCTTCACCAACGAGGCGATCTGTTATGTGTATCAGCGGCGTGATGGCTCGTATATGGCGGCGTTCTGGACGTATCGCCCTACGCCCGATTTCGAGGTGAAACTCACGGGCCCGATCGCGGGTGCGGGGGTGCTCGATGTCTTCGGCAATGTCGTGCCGACTCCGGGTGGCTCGGTGACGATCGGCGCCACCCCCAAATATGTCCTGGCGCCGGCCGGGATCAGCGCGGCGGCTTTCATCGATGCGTTACGGGCGGCGCCGCCGCCGGCTGTCACCTGTATGCCGACCGGAGCGAAAAATGTCGGCGACGCGGTCGTGCTCCAAGCGAAGGTGACTCCGATGGCCGGCCGTGCGATCACGACGGTGGCGTTCAGCATCGATGGGGGCGTTGCTGGAAACGGAACCTACAATGCTGCGAACGGGCTCTGGGAATGTCGCGCCATCATCGCCAAAGCCGGCCGCCTTACAGTCACCGCCATGTCGACCGACTCTGTCGGCGCGAAGCGTAGCGGCTCGTGCTCGCTCGCTGTCGGTTCGCTCGGCACCTATGGCAACGGCGGGCAACCGTGGGCTGTGCCGGTCGGCGGTTCGGTGCGCATCGAGGCGGAGAATTTCGACGAAGGCGGCGAGGGTGCGGCTTTCCATGATCTCGATGGGCAGAAGGGCTACCTGCACTTTCGCTCCGGTGGTTCGCTCCACGAGGTCGACGTCACTCCGAGCGGCACCGACATGAATCCCGATGGGACCATCAAGGTGTCCGCGTCCGGTCCGTACATCTACGCGATCGACGGATCGCAAGACGTGACGAGGCGGGAGTGGCTGCGCTACACCGTGAAGTTGCCCGCAACGGGACGCTACAATCTGCGTCTCGGCGCCTCGAACAGCGTCGGCTCCGGCAACGACGGCGTCCAGAGGGACAAGGACAAGAAGGTGATCGAGGGCAGTCCGATCATCCCGCCGCGCGTGCTCGCGTTCTGGAACGGTGCCGAGGTCGGTTCGGTGGCGGTGTTGCCGCAGACCTCCTCGTGGAACGACTTCCAGCCGTTCGAGGCGACCACCACGGTCGATCTGCCTGCCGGCACGGGCGTGCTCGAACTCGCGTTCGACAGTTGGGGTGTGGCGCTGAATTGGTTCGAGATCGGTCCGGTGCCGGTGGCGGGTAACCGGCCGCCGGTCATCACCACGCCGCCGCTCACCCTTGTCTGCGCCGCCGACGGCACCGCTGCGGTCAGTCTCGCCGCCACCGATCCTGATGGCGACGCGCTCAACTGGTCGATCGCCACTCCGCCGACAATCGGCACGGCCACGGTGAGTAGTACCGGCCGGCTCACCTTCGTTTTGCCAGCCAACCACGGCAGCGGCAACTATTGCGTCGTCCGCGTCGAGGACGGCAAGGGCGGTATGGCGACGATCCGTATCGATATCGAAGCGACTCGGGTCAACGGCGCGCCGGAGGTGATCGTCGATCCCGTGTCAGCGGTCGTCGTTGCGGGTTCGACGCTGGTGCTGACGGCGCAGGCGAGCGATCCGGACGGCGCGGTGGTGTCTGTGAGGTACTTCGTCAACGGCATCGCGATCGGAGTGGGCACGAACCGTTCGAGCGGCTGGGGCGTTGGGTGGACGCCGACCGACGCCGGGACCTACGCGCTAACTGCCGAGGCGACCGACGACAAGGAGCGGACCGGAACGCAATCGCCGGCGGTGACGGTGAAGGTTCTCGCGAAGGGAACCGCGTTCACCGTCACCGACGACTGCGGCACCGTTGCCCCGCCGGAGCGGGTGCAAACGGACAGCATGCATCTGACCGACAACGAAGGGATCAAGCCCTTCGGCGACCTCACGCGAATGGTGCCGTATTACACCGGCCGCGTTGGCACCGCGACGTGGCGCGTGCCGAATGCCTCTGCCTTGTGGTTCAGCTACGCCCTCACCGATGGCCAGCCGACCTCGGTCAAGGCCGAGGCCTCGTCCGATGGCGTCGTGTTCACGGCGGTGCCGGTTGTCGGCGAGAGCGTGGGCTTGGCCGCGCCATGGCATGTCTATGATGGCGGTGCGGTCTCGCTGCCGGCCGGCACGAACTACGTGCGCCTCACCGCGAGTGCGGTTGGCGCGGCCCACAACTGGGACGCAGCGCTGCTGTGGGTGCAGATCGACAGCATCGCGGGCGGTGGCAGTGCGACACCGGTGACGTTGCCCGCGAACTTCAAGCTCTCGCCCGCTTCGGTGGCGGGACAGGGCGGGCAGTTCCAAATTGTGTTCGGCCCGGTGATGGCCGGTTGGACCTATACACCGGAATACTGTGCCGATCTCGCGGTCGGCAACTGGCTTGCGCTTTCCGCGTTCACCGAGACCAACAATGGCACGCAGCGCACGATTACCGACCTCTCGGCGACGGGCGTGCGCCGATTCTACCGCATCCGCGCGACGCCGGCGCCGTGAGGCAAGGGCGCCGTCGTTCATCGCCATCTTCCCGCCATGATTAGCAAGGTTTCCACCACGAACTCCCGTTCGCTGCGCGCCCTTTTGTGCGCCTGTCTTCTGCCCGCGGCGCTCGCCGCGGCGGACAACCTTATCTTCAACGGCGGCTTCGAGTTGGGCACAGCGGGCTTCGAGGTGAACAAGAACCTTCGCCCCGACACCAATCCGGATCTGGTTTACGAAGGCGCGGTCATTGACACGACGACCAAGGCTTCGGGCAGCCAGTCGCTGAAGATTCCGAATCGCTTCGCGGAGTTCATGGAGCTCTACGCCCGCGGGGTGGTACTCAAACCGGGCACCACCTACACCTTTTCGCTGAGCGCGAAGACCGATGTCGATGCGTTGAAGGTTTCGCCGTTGGTGGTCGCCAACGATTTCAATCCCGCGCACGGCGCCACCTTCACCGTCGGCAAGACGTGGAGGCGCTACAGCTTTTCCTTCACGACCGGTGCGTTGAAGGTGCCCGGTTCCCCGAGTGGCACCGAGGTTCCGGCCAAGGCGATCTGGATTCGGACCAATCTGGAGAACGGACAATCCGCCGGGCCCGCCAACACGCTCTGGCTCGACGATGTCCAGCTGATCGAGGGCGCCGTGACGGCGTACGTTCCATCGGCCGAGCTGGAGTTCGCCGCCATCCCGTCACAGGACCTGTACGAATCCGGCGACGCGGCGATCCGCGTCACCCTTGTGGCCCGCAATACCACGGCGCGCACGCTTAGCGGCAGCGTGGAGCTGCGCCTCACCGAGGAGGACGGCGCACCGGCGAGTACGGCCGGTGCCTACGATTTGACGCTGACGCCCGGAGAGCGGCGCGAGATCGTCCATTCGCTGCCGTTGGGCCGGTACGGCTGTTTCACGCTCACGCCGGTGGCGCGGTTCGACGCCACAGTGGATGCTTTGCCGGCGTGGTATTCGGTGGTCGGCCGGTATGTGCCGCAGGCCGCCCACGTCGACCTGTCGACCACGTTCTGTATCAGCAGCAACAACGGTCTCACCAGTTCCTACGGACCGCGTGGCACGATGGTCGCGCGCGATGGTTCAGCTGATCACTTCCTCGATCTCTACGCAAAGATGGGCGGTCGGATGATGCGGCTGTGGGACGGCGGTTTCCCGCTCAACTGGCAGACCAACGAACCGGTCGCCCAGGGCCAATATGATGATGCGTACAGTGACCGCTGCATCGACCGGATTCTTGCCCATGGCATCGCGCCGGTTCCGGTGCTGGGCGGCTCGTGGATCACGCCGATCGACGAAACCGACGAGACGTGGCCGGCCTGGCTGTTGGCGCTCAGCCCGCGCGCCTGGGCCGGGCAGTGGTTCTGGGAGCAGGGCTACCAGGCATTCCTCCCGCCCGATCAGCTTTGGCGCACGCACATCCGCCGGATGGCCGACCGCTACAAGGGCAAGATCACCCACTGGGAGGTGATGAATGAACCCAACATCTGGATGCCGGTGGCCTCGGGCCAGTCGACCGGGGCGACCAACTACGTGCCGTATCTGCGATCGGCCGCCGAGGAGCTGCGCGCGGCCGATCCCGCGGCGAAGGTCGTCGGCTTCTGCCCGACCGGTGACATGGGCTCGACCTCGACGGTGCCGTTTCTGCGCGAGGGTTTCGCGGTCGGTGGTCTTGATTTTGCCGACGCAGTTTCCTTTCACCCGTACGCCGCGGCGCATCTTGGATCTTCCAACCCCGCCGATACCGCCATCGCGGCGATCCGCGCCGAAACGGACAAGAAGCGGGCCGGCGTGCCTCTCTGGAATACCGAGGTCTACTACCTCAACGAGGCGGGGGCGCGGGGCGATTCCACCTTCATCCGGCCGCGCCATGTCGCCAGTCGAGTGCTCATCGATTTGGGCGAGGGGGTGGCGCAATCGTGCAGCGTGGCCGACGATGCGCTCTGGCGTCGCACGCTGAACCTCGGTTTCCGCGATAGCACCGCGCTCTCGCGTTGGCGGCCGTCGGCCAACTTCGTCGCGTACAACACGCTCGCCCGCCTGTTCGAGGGCGCGAAGCCTGCGACCGGCGGCAAGATCGCGCTGAATGCCGCGGCGATCTGCTACGTGTACGAGCGACGCGACGGCACGCCGGCCGCCGCCGTCTGGCTCTATCGCCCGTCGGACCCGTTGCCGTTGGAATTGCCGACCTCGCTCGCGGGCACGACCGTGCTCGACGTGTACGGGAATGCGGTGACGAGCGCCGCGGGAGGAGTCACGGTCGGCGAGAATCCGCAGTATCTCCTGCCGCCGGCCGGGACCACGGTGGCGGCGTTCATCGCGGCGTTGCGCGCCGCGCCGCCGCCGGTCGTCACGTGCAATCCCGCCGGCGTGAAGAACGTGGGCGACAAGGCGACGCTCAGCGTTGCGGTCAACCCGTTACCCGGGCGTAGCGTTGCGAAGGTTGCTCTGGCCGCCGACGGCGTCGCGCTCGGCAACGCCGCCTACAGCAGCGTAACCGGCTTATGGACGTTGTCGTATACGACAACCACTGTCGGGCGAATCGCGATCACCGCCACTGCGACCGACAGCGCCGCTGCGACTCGGAGCGGCACGGGCACGCTCGTGATTGGTTCGCTCGGTACCTTTGGCAACGATGGCCAGCCATGGACCGTGCCCGCTGGCGGCACGCTGCGGATCGAGGCCGAGAACTTCGATCAGGGCGGACCGGGCGCGGCCTACCACGACTCCGATGCGATGGGCGGCGACTGCCCGCTGCGCAACGCCGGCACGCTCAACGAGGTTGATCTGCGTTGGAGCGAAGACGATTTCAACGACGATGGCTCGATCAAGCGCCGCAGCTCCGGACCGTTTGTGGGCAGCACCGGCTGGGGCGAGTGGTTGCGCTACACGGTGAAGTTGCCGGCAACCGGACGCTATACCCTTCGCTTCGGCGCCTCCAACAGCAAGAATGGCGGCAACAGCGCGAGCCCCCATGTCATTGCAAAGTGGAACGGCACCCAGATCGCCTCCGTCGCGATCTCGCCACGCACGGACTCGTGGAACGATTTTCAGCCCTTCGCGGCGACGACTTCCGTTGATCTGCCTGCCGGCATCGGTGTGCTTGAGCTGTCGTTCGACAGTTGGGGTGTCGCGCTTAACTGTTTCGAGATCGGGCCGGCGACCGTCGCTGGCAACACCTCGCCCGTGATCACCACTTCGGAGCCGGTCACGGTCGTCTGCGCGGCCAACGGCACCGGCACCAAGCAGCTTGCCGCGACCGACGCCGACGGTGATTCGCTCAAATGGTCGATCGCCATTCCGCCGGCCATCGGGACCGCCAGTGTGAGCGCGAGCGGCCTGCTCAACTGCGTCGCTCCGTACAATTGTGGCACCGGCCAGTTCTGCGTCGTTCGTGTCGAGGATGGGCGAGGTGGAGCGGCCGCGATCCGCGTAGACCTGAGTGTAACGTCCGTGAACGGTGCTCCGGTCGCGACGGTGAACCCGCCCGGCGGGCCGCTGGTGGCCGGCGCGCCCGTGTTGCTCACCGCGGCGGCGAGCGATCCGGACGGTGTGGTCGGTTCGGTGAAGTATTCCGCCAACGGCTCCGTGATCGGCACAGGAACGAATTCGTCGAGCGGGTGGGGCGTTGTGTGGACGCCCGCTGCGGCGGGCGACTACGCGCTCACCTGCCAGGCTACGGACAACAAAGGCAAGACTGGTGCAGCGTCGGCTGCTGTGACCGTGAGAGTTGTCGCGGCCGGCACCGGACTGCTTGTCACCGACGAATGCGGCACTGCCGCGCCGGTCGAGCGGGTGCAGGTCGTGCGGATTTCGGCGGGCGATTCGAGCGGGATTCATCCCTATGGTGACTACACGCGAATGGTGCCGGCGGGCACCACGACGGCAGGCACGGTCGTGTGGCGGGTACCGAACGCTTCGGCCGTGTGGTTCAACTACGCGCTCACGGACGGCCAACCCGGAGCGATCCGAGTGGCGTCGTCGCCCGACGGCATCGCCTTCACCGATGTCGCAGCGTTGGCGGAGAGCGTCGGGCTCGTCGGCCCGTGGCATATCTTCGACGGGTGCGTGGCGGCGTTGCCCGCAGGCACGAACTACGTGCGGCTCACGGTCGATTCGGTCGGCGCGGTGCACAACTGGGACTCGGCGCTGCTCTGGGTACAGATCGACAGCGTGGCGGGCGGCGGCAGTGGCCGGCCGGTGGTGGTGCCGGCCGACTTCAAGGTTTCGCTTCAATCTGCGGTAGGGCAGGGCGGTGAGTTTCAGCTCGTCTTCGGGCCGGTGTTGGATGGTTGGACCTATACGCCGGAATACTGCACGGACCTCGCCGCGGGCAACTGGGTGCGGCTGACGGCCTTCACCCAGTCCGACAACGGCACGCAACGCACGATCACAGATCTCTCCGCCACCGGGGCGCGGCGCTTCTACCGCATCCGCGCGACGCCGGCGCCTTGAACGGGATCCAATCGCATCCGCCGCCACTTCGTTTCCCCTCCATGGTTCCGCTCTCGCTCCGTACCCTCCTGTGCGCCTGCCTGCTGCCTGCCGCTCTCGCCGCCGCGCCGAACCTCGTTTTCAACGGCGGCTTCGAGCTCGGCACGGCCGGTTACGAGCTGGTCCGCTACCAGCGGCTGGAGCGCAATCCGGAGCTGGCGTTCGAAGAGCTCGTTGTCGACACGACGACGCTCCATTCCGGCACGCGAGCGTTGCTCGTGCCGAACCGGCGCGGCGAGAGCGCCGAACTGTTCGCGCGGGGCATCACGCTGAAGCAGGGGACTCGCTACTCGGTCTCGGTCTGGATGAAGTCCGAGAAGGGCGGGCTCTCCGTCACGCCCACAATCATCTGCAATAGCTACTATCCCGGGAAGGCGTGGGATTTCACGGTCGGCACGGCGTGGACCAAGTGCGCGTTCGCGTTCACCACCGGCGCGGACGAAGTGACCGGCAACGCGATTTGGTTCGCCATCAACCGCGCCGAAGCGACCGCCGCCAACGACCTCTGGATCGACGATTTCCAAGTCTACGAGGATCCGACGAGCGGCACCGGCGCGGCGGCGTTCACCCACTCGGCCGAGGTCGAGGTGGCGGCGACGGTCGACCGGATGATCTACCAGGGGGCGGGCAACTCCGTGGCGGTCACGCTCGCTGTCCATAATTCAACGACACGCACGGTCGCGGGCTCGGTCGACCTCCGGCTCGAGGAGGATCACGGCGCGCCGCCGCAGGTGGTCGGCGTGGTGAGCGTGACGCTCGCGCCGGGTGAACGGGAGGTGCTGACGCCGTCGGTGCCACTGGAGCGGTACGGCTCGTTTGCGCTCGTGCCGGTCGCGCAGCTCGACGCGACGGCCACCACCTTGCCCGCGTGGTTTGTGGCGGTGCCGAAGTACACTCCGGCGCAGGCGCATCTCGATCTCGACACCACGTTCTGCGTGGGCGCGAGCACCGGGCTGCACAACGGCCGCGGCGCCTTCGGCACGTGGCGCGCGTGCGGCGGCCCGGCGACGAAGCTCTTCGATGTCTACGCCATGCTCGGTGGGCGGTTGATTCGCAGCTGGGACGCCGGCGACGAGTTCCACTGGCGCACAGTCGAGCCGGTGCAGGGGCAGATGGATTTCACGCGGACGGACTTCGTGGTGCAGGCGATGTACGATCGCGGGATCTCCAGCCTGCCGGTGCTCGGTTCGGATTTCCTGACCCCGAAGGACGGCTCGGTCCCGGACGACTCCCACTACCCGGACTGGTTGTTGGCGGCCAGCCCGCGCAGCGGAAACACACACGGATGGCTGCTCGAGTGGGGAAAGATCCTGTTTCTCCCGTCCGAGGCGAACTGGCGCCGGCATGTCGCCGCGCTGGCGAACCGCTACAAGGGCAAGATCGACCACTGGGAGGTGCTCAATGAGCCGAGTATCCATGGTCCGGCGTCGGAGTATGTGCCGTA
Source organism: Verrucomicrobiota bacterium (assembly GCA_023446735.1). Taxonomy (GTDB): domain Bacteria; phylum Verrucomicrobiota; class Verrucomicrobiia; order Opitutales; family Opitutaceae; genus CAJCBL01. The sequence continues at coordinate 3,611 of JAEXPQ010000102.1, read as the reverse complement.
CCTCGCCGCCGCAGCGGCGGAGATCAAGGCTGCCGATCCCGCCGGGGAGGCGATCCTCTCGGCCGACAAGTGGGACTTTCTCGACGAATGCATCGCGCTCGGCGCGGAGAGCAGCTCCGCGATCAACTGCTTCCATCCCTACGACTCAACCGCGCTCGGTTCGCCGTTGCCGGCGGATGCGGTCGTCGCGGACCTGAAAGCCGCCTCGGCGAAGCTCACCCACTGGGTGACCGAATGCTACTGGCTCAACGAGGGCGTGGAGAGCGGCGACGCCTCGGTGGTGCACCCGATCCATGTCGCGCGCCGGTTCCTGACCGACCTCGGCGAGGGCATCGGGCAGTCGATCTGCCTGGCCGACGAAGGGCTCTGGAAACGCACGCTCAACCCCGGTTTCGGTAGCCGCGATGCCAACTCGAGCTATCTGCCCTCGGCCAACCTCGTTGCGTACGACGCGCTCGCCTGCCACTTTGAGGGCGCGAAGCCGAAGGCGAAGATCCGCTGGGGCGACGGTGGCATCTGCTACGTCTACGAGCGCGGCGGCCTCCCGGTGGCGGCGTGCTGGATCTATCGAGACGGCTGGAACGCGCTGCCGGTCACGCTGCCGGCGGCCGTCGCAGGCACGACCGTGCTCGACGTGTTCGGCAACGCCGTGGCGAGCCCGGGCGGGCAGTTCACCGTGGTGGCGACCCCGCAATACCTCATCCCGGTGGCCGGCGTGAGCACCGCGGACTTCATCGCGGCGCTCCAGGCCGCCGCCCCGCTCAAGCTCACCGCGACGCCCGCCGGCGTAAGGGGGGCGGGCAAGACGGTGGTGTTGCGCGCCTCCGTGACACCGTGGTCCGGGCGCACGATCAGCAGCGTGGCGTTCACCGCCAACGGCGTCGCGCTCGGCAACGGCACCTTCAATGCCGCCACCCAGTGTTGGGAGAAGAGCTACACAACCGTCGCCACCGCGCTCGGTGCCGTCGCGCTCGGCGCCACCGCGTCCGACAGTGCGGGGCGCACGACGAACGGCTCCACCCAGCTCGTGGTCGGGGCGCTCTCCTATGGCAACGGCGGCCGGCCGTGGGCGGTGCCGACCAGCGGCGTGGCGCGGATCCGGGCGGAGAACTTCGACCAGGGTGGCGAGGGCATCGCATACCACGAGTACCCCTACGATACGAGCAACGGCGACTGGCTGGGCCGCTCGGCCGGGACCACCAGCGAGGTCGATCTCTACCGCTCGGCGGCCGAGGGGCTGCGCTTGGGCGGCGTGAACAACGGCGAGTGGATCAACTACACGCTCAACGTGCCGACCGCCGGCAAGTACGATGTCCGCCTGCGCGTGAGCAACGAGATCGGCTCCGGCCTGGAGGGCGCGTTGCTCTCGCTGAAGTGGAAGGACGCGCTCATCGCGACAAAGGTGGTGGTGCCGCAGACGAGCGACTGGGACGAGTTCACCAACCTCGACATCCGCGGCGTCACGCTGTCCGCCGGCACGGGAACGTTGCAGGTCTATGTCGATACCTGGGGCTGGTCCTTTGCGTGGTTCGAGATCGGTCCGAGCGTGACGATGGTGGCGGGCAACCACGCTCCGCAGATCACGACCGCGCGGCCCGCGGCGATCGGCTACAGCGCGGGAGGCAGCGGCGCGGTGAACTTGGCGGTTACCGATGCCGACAACGACGGATTGACCTGGTCGATCCCGCTGCCGCCGCTCCATGGCTCGGCCACCGTGTCGAGCGCCGGTCGGGTCACGTTTGTGCCTGCGCCGGGATTCACCGGCTCGGACTCGCTCCAGGTGCGCGTGGCCGACGGCCGCGGCGGCAGCGACACGATTCGCATCGACTGCACGAACTTGCCGACGACGACGGTGAAGCCGTTGTCCGCCCCCGCGGTGGCGGGCGCGCCGGTGCTGCTCACCGCGAGTGTCGTCGGCGCGCGGGACACGGCGTCGGTCACCTTCTACGCCGACAGTGTGAAGCTCGGCACCGGCACGCTCGCCGACTGTGGGTGGGGTGTGCTGTGGACGCCGTCGACGAGCGGCACTGTGCAGATCACCGCGCGCGCTACGGACGCCGCCGGCGTGCTCGGTCCAGTCTCCGCCGCGCTCCCGGTCAAGGTCGTGGCGAAGGGCACGCCGCTCCTGGTCACTGACGAATGCGGCACGGCGGCGCCACTCTTCCGCGTGGTCCAGCAAGGTATGCTGGTGACGGATGCGGCGGTCCCGGCACTCCTCGGAGACGCCTCGATGCTCTCGCCTACTTCGCCGAGCGAGGTGGGGCAGGCGACGTGGGTGATGCCGAATGCCTCTGCTTTCTGGTTCTGTTACGCAGTGGCCTCCGGACAGCCGGGTCGGGTGAGCGTCGAGACTTCGCCGGACGGGATCACCTTCACCGCTGCGACACCGGTGGTGCAGACGGTCGGAGTCGACGGTGGCCGGACGATCTTCGATGCCGCAGCGGCGAAGCTTCCGGCCGGCACGACGCAGGTTCGGGTGACGCTCGACGCCGGCGCAGCGCTGCTCTGGGTGCAGATCGACAGCGTGGCCGGCGGCGGCAGCGCGACGCCGGTGACGTTGCCCGCGAACTTCAAGGTCTCGCCCGCGCCGGTGGCGGGGCAGGGCGGCCAGTTCCAGATTGTGTTCGGACCGGTGCAACCGGGACTTACCTACACGCCCGAGTACTGCGCCGATCTCGCGGCCGGCCAGTGGTTCGCGCTCTCGGCGTTCACGCAGTCCGACAACGGCGTGCAGCGCACGATCACCGACCTCTCCGCCGTCGGCCCGCGCCGTTTCTACCGGCTCCGTCTGGGGGCCGCTCCCTGAGCCTACTTCGCTTCCGTCCCATGCGTTCCACCGTCCAACTGTTCCTGTTCGCCCTCGCGAGTGTGTCGGCCGTCCCGTTGGCGGCCGAGCCGCCGGCCCCGGTCCGGCTGAACTACACCAACCACTGGGCCGGCAACACCGGCGGCCGCGGCGGCGTCGGCGCCAACGCGAACGTGGTCAGCAACTTCATCGTCGACTTCGCCGTGTTGAACGCGGGGCAGGTCGACTGGCAGATGGCGCCGCACGTGCCGCTCGCGATCACCAAGAGCTACTGGGACGAGACGCGCTGGGGGCACGGCGCCTATTCGAAGGGCGTGCGGGTCTCGAAGGGGGAGTACTTCTTCAAGCTGATCACCTGGGATTCCTCCACGGCCAATGGAGTCACGGCGACGATCGCCCATCCCCGCGCGCTCGATGCGGTCCAGCAGAACCTCGAGGACCAGGGCTGCCCGTTGACGAACTATTCCGACAATCTTCCGTATGTGGCGCTCAGCGACGGCCGCACGATCCGGTCCGTCGCCTATCCGACCAGCGTGGCGTTCGACAAGACCGGCCGGCTGTGGGTGGCCGACAACGGTCCGGACCAGAACTTCAAGATCTTCAGCCTGCCGGCCGACGGGGCGCCGGTGTTGGTGGACACTTTCGGCGAGACCGGCGGCGTGTTCGCCGGGCCGGTCAGGGGCCGGCTCGGGCCCAAGCGTTTCTGGGGCGTGCGCGGCGTCGGCTTCGGCGACGACGGCCAGATCATCGTCGGTTGCAGCGGCATCCCCGGGCAGACGCAGGGCGGCACCGACATCCGCTGGTT
>JAEXPQ010000086.1 GCA_023446735.1 Verrucomicrobiota bacterium | reverse complement strand
CCCCGGTGTCCTGCAGGAACTCGGAGGTGACGACGGAGACGGCGGAGCCGACGTCCTTCAATTCGGTGCGGACGCGTGTGCCAGCCAAGGTGCTGGTGGCACGGTAGCCCTTGTCGTCCGCCGCGCTGACTTCGAACGGCGTGAGGATGACGATCTCCTCGGCTTCGGCGGCGGGGGCGGCGGCCGGCTCGGTGGCCGGAGCGGCTTGCCCAAATGTATTTTGGGCAACCGCGAGGGACAGGACGGCGGTGGCGACATACGCACCAGCCGTGATCGATTTACGGGTCATAGGTTCTCGGTTTATCGGGGGTTATGCTGCTGGCCCCGGCCGTTGAGCCGGGGTGTCTGTAGTGCACGGATGTGCAAACGGCAGGGACGTGTGGTCCTAGCCGAAAGGGGTGCCGGCGGGAGGCGACGGGCGAGCGGAAGGGGCCGGAGGGGGGACCGGAGTGGCCTCGACATCGCACGACTCTAGCGCTCGGGCGGGCCGGGCGGGTAGAGAAAGGCTTATACTCCGCTTATGATCCTTGGCCGGCGGCGCGCGCGCTGCCGGTGGAGGGTGCGTAGGTGACGCACGGGACGATCGCCGGCGTGGGCGCGCGTGCTTTCGGCGTGTCGTGGCGGTGCAGCCTAGATGCGACGAACGACGAGAAACGGCGCGCCGAGAGACGAAGCTACAAACCCGCGCCCGAAATGAGACCACCGCCGATCGAGTGCGTGTTTCTCGACCTTCAGCTGTGGCAAGCCCTCAAGACACAGCAGCTCGTTCGATGGTTCGGCAACGGACCGTTCCCGGCCGCCCTTGGCCGGCGTGACCGGTAGGAGATCGGTTCTCCTTCGCTGGCCTGCTCGCCCAGGACCAGTTTCGGACTGGACTCTCCCGCCTCTCGTCCGCTCCCAATCCATCGCCCCCATCGGCGCCGGTGGCGGAAACGGTCGCGGTCCGTTCGACGGGTGGAGGGCAAGCCGTGCCCTATCGTTCAGTGACCTGCGCTGCGGGCACCGCTGTCTCTTCCGATCGGGACCCAACCGCGTGCGGCGGTGCGAGCTGCTGCGTGGGGTCAGGCCGCCGGCAGTGAAACCGGCGGAGTTGAGGGGCGATGGAGGCGCCGGTAGGCGCCGGGGGTGTGCCCGGTGGCGCGCTTGAACAGTGTCGCCATATATTCCATATACTCGAAGCCGGTCAGCTCCGCGATGCGCTTGAGCGGAAGCTCCGTCTCGATCAGAAGTTGTTGGATGCGCTGGAGCTGCACGCGCCGGATCTCGGCTTGGGGAGAACGTCCGAGGTGTTTGCGGAACTTCTTCTCGATCTGGGCGCGCGACATCGCGGCGTGCCGGAGGACCTCGTCGACGTTGATTCCCTGGCAGGCGTGGTCGCGGATGTAGGCGATCGCGGCGGCGACGCCTCGGTCGGAGACGGCCAGCACGTTGGTCGAGGCGCGCACCGCGACCCCCGCCGGCTCGATGCGCAGGTCGATCGGTATCGTTTCCGGCGCGCGGCCCATGAGCCGGCTCAGCAGCTCGGCGGCCTGCCGGCCCGCTTGCGCGGGGTTGGGGGCCACGCTGGAAAGCGGCGGTTGCGCGAGTTCGCAGCGCGTCGCGTCGTTGTTGGCGCCGAGCACGGCCAGGTCCTCGGGAACGCGCAGGCCGAGCGTGTATGTCGCCGCGAGCAACTGGAGGGCGCGCAGGTCGTTGCAGGCCATGATCGCGGTTCCCTTTGTCAGGGTTTGCAACCACTCGATCAGGACGGTGTGCTGCTGCCGGTTCCAATCGGGCGTGAGCTCGCCGGGATAGTCGACCTCGTGCACGGCGCAGGCCTGGCCGGCTTCGGCCAGCGCCTTGACGAACCCCACCCGGCGTTCCCGGGCCCAGCCTTCGGTGCGAAACCCGGAGAACGCGAAGTTCCGGCAGCCGGTATCGAGCAGATGCTGAGCGCCCAGTTTCCCCATGTTCGAGTTGTCGGGTCGGATCTTGGGCACGCCGGCGAACACCGGGGTGTCGTTCAGGTCGACGAGGGGAATCCCGCGTTCGACGCATGCCTGGGCGAGCCGGGGAGAGGTATGGCGGCTGATGATGCCATCCCAGTGGTGCCGGAAGACCCACTCCAAGTCGCTCTCGGCTCGGGCGTTGTCGTCGAGGAACACCTGCCAGGCGCCGTGCGCGCGTTCATGTTCGGCGATTCCGCGCAACATGGTCGATGCCTCCTCGTAGCGAGTGTCGAACACCAGGAGCACTGTCCGCCGGCTGGAGCTGTGGGATGGAGCCGAGGGCGCCTCTTGCCGGTTGGGCGGCGGGACGGACGGAAAGGAAGACATGGGCAAGTAATGAATTGCTCCAACACTATACCGAGGCGCGAGCCCGAGGGTAGGCGTTCTCTTGCTGCTCGTTTACACCCCTTTCTATTTTTGGCGCTAAATCCGAGTTGGGAAGCCGTGCCCGCCTCCGCGGCGTCTCCGAGGCGAACCAGCGGTCTCCTGCTTTGCCCGCGACGAGGGGGGCGCCGGGCGCGTTTCGTTGCTAATTTCGGGTGAAATCCTCCCTCGAATCCATGGGGCGGAGCGGCGCCTCTCCCGTCCTTGTCGTGAGGATAGCCGACATGCGGTTTCCGGTGCATCTGGTAGAAATGGTCGCGTGGCTTCCGCATGTCTCCGGATCAAGGAGACGGTTGGGGTCGCCGGCAACCTGTGGCGCCCTCGGGCGGCGTCGCGGGTCGCCGTTCTGTTCTGCATCGGTCGAACGAAAGGAGTCCACGCCCGCTTCGCCTCTTGCCCCTGATCGACACCTTGGATCGGGCCGCCCGGTCGAACCCCTCGGCCGGATCTTCCAGAGAATGCTCCCCCGGCATTCTCCCCAGCGTGCGGCTCCTTCACAGGATCCCGCCTGACCGGATCCGCCGCGGTTCCCCTGCGGAATCGCTGACTGCATCCCCCGGTGCCCACGCACCTTCCCTCAACCACAGATCCTACCGGAGTCGATGCGCCCGCGGCGCCTGCCGCCCGCTACTCCTGGCACCCCAAAAAACAATGAGTCCTATCCTGTCGTCCGACCGCGGTCCGTCCGCGCGCGGCTTTTCGCAGTTCTTCCGACTGCTCGTCCTCGGCCTGTTCGCTTTCGCGACAGTCGTCTCCCTCCGCGCCGGTTTCTCCGTGCAGAACGGCGTGCTCCACGATGCCAAAGGAAACAAGTTTGTGATGCGCGGCATCAATCACCCCCACGTCTGGTACACCAGCCAGACGGCGACCTCGATCCCGGCGATCGCCGCCACCGGCGCGAACAGCGTGCGCATCGTGCTGGGCAACGGCAAACAGTGGGGGCCCACCTCCCAGTCGGAGCTCTCCGGTCTCATCGCGCTCTGCAAGGCGAACAAGCTCATCGCCGTCCCGGAGGTCCACGATTGTACGGGCTACGGCGACACCGGCGGCTACGCGCCGAGCGCCGCGCCGCTCTCCACGGCGGTCGACTACTGGATCAGCGTGAAGGGCGCCCTGGTCGGCCAGGAGGACTACGTGATCCTCAATATCGCCAACGAGCCCTTCGGCAACGGGGTCTCGGCCAGCACCTACATCAACGAGCACAAGACCGCCATCGCCCGGCTGCGCGCGGCCGGCCTCACCCACACGCTGATGGTCGACGCCGCGAACTGGGGCCAGGACTGGGAGGGCCTCATGCTCAACAACGCCACCGAGATCTTCAACGCCGACCCGCTCAAGAACACGATCTTCAGCGTGCATATGTACGAGGTCTACCAGCAGGACAGCGTGATCAACTCGTACATGACCTCCTTCGCCGAAGACAAGCTGGTGCTGCTCGTGGGCGAATTCGCCGCGACCCACAAGTCGAGTGACGTCAACGAGGGCGCCATCATGTCGCGTTGCCAGCAGTATGGACTCGGTTACCTCGGCTGGTCCTGGTCGGGCAACAGCTCCGATCTCGCCGCGCTCGACATCGTCTCGGGCTTCAACGCCTCGTCCCGCACCTCGTGGGGCAACACGCTCATCTCCGGCTCCAACGGCATCGCGTCGACCTCCACGATCTGCACCGTCTTCAATGCCGATCCCACCACGCTCTCGGCGTCGCCCACCACCTTCTCGCTCGCCGCGGTGGCAAGCTCCGGCACGGCGACCGTGACCTCCAACGCAAGCTGGAGCGTCTCCGACGACCAGACTTGGCTCTCGACCAGCGCCACCAGCGGTTCGGGCAACGGCACCTTCACGATCTCGGCGACGGCCAACTCCGGCACCTCCTCGCGGAGCGGCACCGTCACCATCACGGCCGGAAGCTCGTCCGTCGCGATCGCGGTCACCCAGGCGGGCACGGCGACCCCCGCCGATCCGAATCGCGCGCTTAACCGCCCCGTCGTGGTCTCCTCGACGGAAAGCTCCGCGCTGTCGGGCAGCCAGGCGGTCGACGGCAACGCCTCCACCCGCTGGTCCTCCGCCTACAGCGATCCGCAATGGCTCCAGGTCGACCTCGGCGCGACCTACGCCGTGAATCGTGTCGTTCTGAATTGGGAAACTGCGTACGCCAGCGGCTACCGCGTCGAAGTCTCCGCCGACGCCTCGAGCTGGACCTCGGTCTACAGCACCACCAACGGCGACGGCGGCACCGACGATCTCTCGCTCAGCGGCACCGGTCGCTATGTGCGCATCTACGGCACGGCGCGCGCCACGGTCTGGGGCTACTCGCTGTGGGAGTTGCAGGTCTATGGCACGCTCTCCGGCACCACGGTCCCGGTCGGCGGTGTCACGCTCTCGCCAAGCGCGACCTCGGTGACTGTCGGCTCGAGCGTCACGCTCACGGCCACAGTCTTGCCGAGCACCGCCACGAACAAGGCGGTCACGTGGTCGTCGAATAACACCGGCGTCGCGAGCGTGAGCTCCGCCGGCGTGGTGACCGGTGTCGCCGCCGGCACGGCGACGATCACCGTCAAGACTACGGATGGAAACTACACTGCGAGCACGCTGGTGACGGTCACCGGCCCGGGTGGCGGCACCAATCCCACGCCGATCACCGTGCCCTTTGTGAAGGATGGCGTGGCCGACGCCTACTACGTGTTCACCAGCACGTTCAACCACATCAACTCGTGGAACGTGGACGTGCTCACGATCAACGGCGTGAGCTACAAGGGCCAGTGGGTCACCAAGCTGCCCGCCTCGGCCGACGGCAAGTATGTCGTCCACTACGTCGCCTCGGTGCCGTGGGGGCACTTCGAAGTGAAGTGACCCGGTCTTCGAATACTTGATTCGCGAAGCCGCCTCACCCGAGGCGGCTTTTTTGTTGAGGCTCGCGTAATAGACTGACCGGGGTGGACCGCGTTGTCCCCAACGCGGTCGCGGGTGTGAGCAGCCACGGACAGCCTTTGTCCACAAGTGATCAGGAGAGCGCCGCGGACCGAGTCTGCGAACCGGTTGGGGCAAGCGGGTCCACCCCGCAGCGGCGCGACAAGTTTTTACGCAAGCCTCAATGAGGCGTTGGCGTTGGGGCACTGACGCTGCGCAGCTTGCCGCCGCTAGCACGGACCAGATCGTCCCAAGCGTAGTAGTGGAACGTGCGATCGGTCGACATCGCCACGAACAGGCCGCCGGGGAACCCGGGCAGCGCCGCGGTGGTGGTGTCGCTGCCGTCGCTGTCGTGCGCGGTCACGCGGATGCTCGTGACGAGCGCGTGCTCGTGCGGGCGGCCCGGCGCGCCCTCGCGCGGGAAGACGCGGAAGGTGTCGGCCTGCTGGTTAGAGACGAGGATATAGCCGGTGCCGTCGGGGAACTTGTAGAACGAGATGCCCTCGTGGTCCTGCGCGAAGCCGGTGGTGCCGAAGCAGGCGAGCTCCTGGTCGGCGTCCTCGGCGAGCGGGTCGGCGTGGTACTTGCGGATGCCGTGCCGCTCGTCGCTGCAGTAGACGTAGCCGAGTTCGTTGTCCACGGCGAGAGCCTCGATCTCCTTCTTGCCGCTCCATTTTCCAAAGCGACGCACGAAGAGCGCGCGGAGCGTGCCCGTGCCGTCGTCGACGAGACGATACTGGTGGAGGTAGCCCTCGCGGGGGGCGCCTTCCTCGGAGCGGCTCACGATGGCGAAGAGCGCGCCGTCGGCGGGCCGGGTGTAGAGTGCGATGCCCATGCAGTCGCGGGCGATCTCGCCCTCGAAGACGGGGAGGCCGCCGCCGTCGACCGGCGCCAGGTCGGGCAGGCGGAAGGCGCGCAGGCGGCGGGCGTGACGCTCGGTGAGGACCGCGAGGTCGACGCGTTTGCCGCCGAGGGGCACGTCGTAGGCGATGTCCACGTTGTTGGGACGGAGCAGGCCGCGCACGACCTTGTCGGCCTGGATCTTGCCGGCGAGGTCGTAGACGTAGAGGGCGCCGTCGGCGTCTTTGTCGGTGCCGATGATGAGGCTGGCGGCCGGATCGGCGTGGTTGAGCCAGATGGCGGGATCGTCGGTGTCGTAGCGGGCGGCCTCGGTGACGACGCGGGGCGCGAGCGGCGCGGTCGCGTTGGCGGCGTCAGGATCGGGCGCGAGGCCGGCGGCGAGCGCGGCGAACGGTGCGGCGGCGAGGAGGGCGGAGAGGCGGAGGCGCATGGTGGTGCGGGAGGAACGGATCGAAGGGTTAACCGAAAAACGGCGTTTCGGACAGGTCACAGAGACGGAAGGAGGTGGAGGAGGCACAGCGGAATCTGGAAGGTGGACCGCGTTGCCCCCAACGCGGTCGTGGGGACAAGTCGGAGCGGAACGGACGCGAGGGGATGGTGGCGCTGTGGCGGGACGGTGGATGGCGGGCGTTAAGCCCCACCATGACGGAGGTGGACCGGAGCAGGTGTCGGATGACGCTGGTGTTGTTTGCTCGAGCCGATCGCGGGCGGAGTCGGAGACCCGCTTGGGGGCAAGCGGGTCCACCGCCGTCGGGATGCGAATTCAGAGGTGCCAGCGCACGCCGAAGTTCACGCTCCAGTCGTACTCCTCGAACTGGACCAGGAGCTTGCGGCCGGAGTCGCCCTTCTGGAAGACGCGGAACGGCTCGTTGGTGAGGTTGAGCGCCTCGGCGAAGAGCTCGAAGTTCTTCGAGAGCTTGTAGCTCGTGGTGAGGTCGAGCTGCACGGAGTCGTCGACCCAGAGGCGGTCCTGGATCGCTTCGTCCTCGCGGAGGCGCTCGCTGCGGAAGTTGGCGGCGAGGCGGGCGAAGAACCAGCCCTTCTCGTAGGTGAGCGCGAGGTTGCCGACGCGCTTGGACTGGCCGACGAAGGGCGTCTCCTCGTCGCCGAGCAGCGCGCCGTAGTCGGCTGAGCTGTCGGCGAGGGTGAGGTTGGCGAGCACGCCAAGGCCGTCGAACGGCGCGGGCAGCGAGCGGAACTGCTGCTGGTAGCCGAGCTCGACGCCGGTGATGTGCCCCCGGGCGTCGCTGCGGAACGAGGTGACTTCAAAATCCGGAAACGCGGGATCCTCGGCGACCTCGGTCTCGTAGCCGAAGTGGCGGATCTCCTTGTGGAAGCCGGCGACGGAGACCAGGCCGAGCGAGGGCAGGTACCAGTCGAGGGAGGCGTCGAAATTCGACGAGGTGAGGGCCTCGAGGTCGGGGTTGCCGACGGTGAGCTCCTCGTCCTCACGGTTGATGTTCCGGCGTGCGGCGCTGTCGCCGAAGGATGGACGCGAGAGGCTGTTGGACCAGGCGGCACGCAGGACGACGTTTTTGGCGAGGTCGTGCTTCACGTGCACGCCCGGCAGCCAGTTGGTGTAGTCGCGGTCGGCCTGGACGGGGCGGGCGCCGGCGAAGTCGCCGTCGGCGTCGAACTCGAGCTCCTTGCCGGTGGTCTCGAAGCGGGTGTGCTCGACGCGCAGGCCGCCGGAGAACTGCGTGGCGCCGAAGGTGAGGCCGCCCATCAGGTAGGCGGCGACGACGTCCTCGCTGGAGTCCCAGTCGTCGTAGTTGCTGTCCTCGTATTCGGTCTCGGCGTCGAAGGCGGCGAGGTTGTCGAGGAAGGCGGCCTTGAGTTTGGCGGGGTCGATCTGCGGGACGGCGATGCCGTAGGGGTAGGCGCTGGTGCGGCCGGCGAGGTTGGCGAAGGTGAACGACGAGGCGGTGGGCTCGTAGGCGGTGACCTCGGCCTCGCTGTCCTTGGTCTTGCGGCGGAGGACGGCGCCGAACTTCACGAAGCCGGGCGTGGCGCCGTCGAAGTCGCGGCGGAAGTTGAGCAGGCCGCCGGTCTCGGTTTCGGTGCCCTCCTCGACGGCGAGCGAGAGCTCGTCGAACTGGTTGTAGGAGGCGGGGGCGGCGAGCGAGGCGCCGGCGAGCTGCGCGACGGCGATGTCGTAGGTGCCGTCGAAGGTGTAGCGGAAGGTGCTGTCGCGGGTGCTGCGGCGGAAGGCGACCTGGACTTCGCCGGGTTTCTCCTCGTGGCCGCGCGACCAGCCGAGCTGGCCGTCGATCTTCCAGGCCCCGAGTTGGCGTTCGCCGCCGACGAGCAGCGCGACGAGCTCCTGGTCCTTCTCGCGCATGCGCAGGCGGCGGTCGTAACGGCGCACGCCGGCGACGGTCGCGGAGTTCGCGGAGAGCGCGGTGAGGTTGTCGATGTCGTTCTCGGCGCCCTGGATGAAGGGGATGTAGGAAACGTGACGGCTCTCGGTATCGGTGAAGCGGTTGTAGGTGCCGCGCACGTAGTAGTAGGATGCGGTGTCGGGCTTGAACTCGAAGGCGGCGCTTGCGCCGTAGCGCTCGCGCTCGATCTCGTAGTCGCGGAACGCGATGTCCTGCAGGAACGCGTGGTCGAGCTCCACGGCGCCGTCGTCGGTCTCGACCTCGTCGGTCCAGCCGTCGTCGATCTCGTAGTTGAAGGATCCGAACTTGCGGGTCTGCCAGGTGGGGGCGACGAGCAGTCCGAAGCGGCCGTCGGCGCTCACGGTGGAGAACAGGCCGGAGAACTTGCCGCTGAATTTGTCGGCGAGGTGCGAGTACTGGCCCTGGGCGGTGACGGCGGCGTGGATGCCGTCGTGGTCGAAGGCGCTCTTGGTGCGGAGGTCGATCGAGCCGCCGAGCCCCTCGGGGTCGCGGTCGGGGGTGGGGACCTTGTTGACTTCGATGGCGGCGAGGGCGTCGGCCGGGAGCACATCGAGGGCGATGCCGCGGTCGCCGACCTCGGGGCTGGCGAGCTTCATGCCGTTGAGGGTGACGGAGCCGAGGGTGTAGTTGATGCCGCGGACAACGGCGAAGCGGCCCTCGCCCTGGTCGCGGTAGAGCGAGACGCCGGGCATGCGCTGGAGGGCCTCGGCGGCGTTCTGGTCGGGGAAGCGGCCGATCTCGTCGGCGGCGACGAAGTTGCTGAGCGTGGCGGCGGCGCGCTGCTGGTTGATGGCGCGGGCCTGGCCGACGACCGCGCCCTCGACGACGAAATCCTGGAGGACGACGAGCTCGCTGTCGCGCCCGAAGCGGGCCTCGAGCTCGACGGTGCCCTCGGTGTCGACCGAGGCGGGAAGGGCGAAGCCGGTGTAGCCCACGTAGTCGAACCGCACGGTCGCGGCGCCAGCGGGCACGTTGGGAATGCTGAAGCGGCCGAAGCGGTCGGCGTAGGTTTCGAGGCCGGTGCCCTCGATGCGCACGCGGGCGCCGCCGAGGGCGAGCTTGGTTTCGTCGTCGACCACGCGGCCGGCGATGGTGCCGGCGTGGGCGGCGAGGCCGGCGGCGAGGAAGAGGCCAGCGGCCAGCGCGGGGCGGGCTGCGCAGGCAGGACGGGAGCGGGTGGGGGAGGCGGAACGAGATCGGGCGGGCATGTCGGAGTGGGTGTTGCGGCCGTGGCGGCCGACAACCACCCCACGCGGCGGAGGCAATGCCGGTCAAGGCGGCGGGTCCGGCGTAAGGAGATCTTCACGCTGCCGGCACCTTCGCGTAACGAAGCGCTGGTCGGGTCGGGCGGTGGCGGTGTTCTTCCGTGGTTGAAACCGGCGCGGGGGGCCGTTGGGTGGGGCGATGCTGCGTTTCGGTCCGCTCGAGCTGCGCTCCAATCTCTTCCTTTCGCCATTGGCGGGTTACACCAACCTGCCGTTCCGGCTCACGTTGCGCGAACTCGGCGGGCTCGATCTCTGTACGACCGACCTCGTCAACGCCCGCTCGCTGCTGGAGCGGCGCGCGCGCGCCTTCGAGCTGATCAAGACCTGCGCGGAGGATTCGCCGCTGGCGGTGCAGATCTTCGGGTCGGTGCCGGAGGAGATGCGCGACGCCGCGGCGTTGCTCGAGTCGCTCGGCATCGCTTCGGTCGACATCAACATGGGCTGCCCGGTGAAGAAGGTCTGCAAGGTCGGCGGCGGCTCCGCGATGATGACCGAGATCGACAAGACCGTGGCGCTGGTGCGCGGCATCGTGAACGCGGTGAAGATTCCGGTGACGGCGAAGATGCGCCTCGGCTGGGACGACGAGAACCTCACCGCGCCGGACCTCGCCCGCGCGCTGGAGGACGCCGGCGTGGCGGCGGTGTTCGTGCACGGCCGCACGCGTGCGCAGGGTTTCGCCGGGCGGGTGAATCTCGCCGGTATCCGGGCGGTGGTGCAGGCGGTGAAACGCGTTCCCGTGATCGGCAACGGCGACGTGACCACGCCGGAGGCCGCGAAGATGATGTTCGACGAAACCGGCTGCGCCGGCGTGAGCATCGGGCGCGGGGCGTTCTACAACCCGTGGCTCTTCGTGCAGACGCGGCGCTACCTCGATACCGGCGAGCTTTCGCCCGAGCCGACCATCGAGGAGCGCTTGCGCGTGCTGCGGATCCACCATCGACGTTATGTCGAGATGCACGGCGACGAACGCGGCACCGTGCTCTTCCGGCGCGTGGCGAGCTGGTACGCGCGGCGTTTCGGCCCTGCGAAGGAGTTCAAGCGGCTCGCGGCGCGGATGAACAACTCGGCGGATTTCGAGGCGACGATCGCGGGCTTTGTCGAGTGGCGGAAGCGGTTTCTCGACGAGCACGGCGAGCTGCGGGAGAAGTTCCGCCCCGCGCCGATGGTCGCGTCGTTCATGCAGCCCGAGGGTGAGGACGGCGCCGAGTCGATCCCCGTGCCCAAGGGCCCGGTGGACCATTGGTGAGTCAGCGCGTGGCGAGGCGCAGCGTGGCGGTGGTCCGGCTGCGGACGTTCTGCCCGCCGCCCTTGTCGGCGGTCTCGCGTTCATGAGTCGTTACGACCAGGCGGTCGTCGCGGCGGGCGAAGGTGAACGTCTCTTTCTCGGAGTGCTCGAACCCGATCACGACCAGCGCCCGCCCTTTCAGCCGCACGCTGCTCTCCGCGGCGAGCGGTGTGCCGTCGGGGGCGAGCCAGACCTTGGCGGTGGCGTCGATCTCCTTGATGACTTTGCGGTCCTCGTCGCTCAACGGCGGCTCGATCTTGAAGGAGAGCAGACGGGCGTCCTGGTCTTTCCATCGCGTCGCCTGCTCGCCCGTGAGCTTGGCCGTTTCCAGACGCCGCAGGAGCGCGCCGGCGGCGTCGAGGTAGTCGTGGAGTTGCGGGGCGCCGAGGCGGCTCATGGCTTGGAGGGTGGGCGCGGGAACGTCGGGTTTGGCGGCCCCGGCATTCTGTTCGCGAATTACGGCAGCGAGTTGGTCGCCGCTCCAGACGATGCGCAGCCCTTCCGCGCCCAGCCCGACCTCGGCCACCGCGCGGCCTTCGGCGGTCGTCGGCTTCTTGTCGTCTCCGGAGGTGTCGGTGAACGCGAACTCGACGGCGGCGGCGACCGGGGCTTGGCCGGGCAGCTGGCGGAGAGAGTCCTTGAGCGCGCCGAGCGTGTCGGCGCGGAGCGTGGTGGCGAGGAACAGGAGGCAAAGGGCGAGGCGCATGGCGCCGGCCAACGACAGGAGCGGTCGGGGCGGGTTCCGCCTTCGCCGCCGACTGTGTTTGAACGGTGGATCGGCGGGGACGAACGGCCGGAGTCGGGCCCGCTCCGGGCTTGAGTCGGGCGCGGACGCTGGTTGCGTAGCGGCGCGTGGCCAAACGGCGTACCAAGACTCCTCGTTCGCGCAGCGGTGGCGGCTCCCGGAAATCGACCGGGGCTGGCGGCCGCGCGGGCGGGTGGCTGGCCGCCGCGTTGTTTCTCGCCGCGGGCGGCGCGGGGGCCTGGTTTTGGTTGGGCGGCGAGGAGGCGGCTCCGCCGCGGACGCCGGCGCCGGCCGGTGCGGTGAGCGCGGCCAAGGGCGAGCGGGTCGCCGCGGCCCCCAAGCCCGCCTCTTCGGGGGCGGGGGCGAAGGCTCCAACCGGTTCCGGGCACGCGGTCGTGAAGTTCGAGGCGCCGGATGTGTATCCGCGTTCCCCGACCTCGTGGCTGGAGGCGCAGGTGGCGCTCTCGCGGCGCGGCTACTCCTGCGGCTCGATCGACGGTGTGGGCGGGGCGCAGACGGTCGCGGCCTGGCGCGCATTCCAGGCCCAGGAGGGTTTGGCCGAGACGAGCTGGCTCGATGGCAACACCTGCGCGGCGCTGCCGCTCGAAGCCGCGCCGACGACCACCTACACGGTGGCCGCGGCCGACCTCGCCCGGCTCCAGCCCGTCAGCCCGACCTGGCTGGGCAAATCGGAGCAGACGGCGCTGGACTACGAGACGTTGCTGGAGCTGGTCGGCGAGCGGTTCCGGGCGCATCCGACGCTGTTGAAGAAGCTCAACCCCGCCTTCGACTGGGATAGGCCGGTCGCGGGAGCACGGCTGGTGGTTCCGGCGGCGGCACGCACCGCGCCGCGCGCCAAGGCCGCGGCGCTGCACGTGCAGCTGGCGGCGCACACCCTCCAGGCGTACGACGACGCGGGCCGGATGATCGCGCATTTTCCGGTGAGTATCGCGAAGAAGGCCGAGAAGCGGCCTGTGGGCGAACTGCACGTCACCGTGGTGATTGCAGATCCCAACTACACCTTCGACCCGGACGTTTTCCCCGAGTCGGCGGAGGGGCGCGAGCTCGGGCGGCGTTTGGTGGTGCCACCCGGTCCGAACAATCCGGTGGGCGTGGCGTGGGTCGGTCTGGATCGCTCCGGTTATGGAATACATGGGACGCCGAATCCCGAGCAGGTCGGCCGCACGGAGTCGCACGGCTGCTTCCGCCTGGCGAATTGGGATGCGCGGACGCTGCTGGACCTCGCCTGGGTCGGCCTGCCGGTGTACGTCGATCCGTGAAGGCGCGGAAGGCGGGGCGAGGCCGCGCGGGCGCCGGTGCGGCGGCTCACTTCACCGTGAACGGGAAGTAGTCGTGGAAGAGGACGATTTTGAAGTCGGCGGCGTCCTTCACGTAGAACCGCAGGCCGTAGGGGCCGGGCGGCAGCACGATGCCGAAGGTGGCGGCGTAGTTGCCGCCGGCGTCGGTTTCGACGGTGATGAAGTCGTAGTACCGCTCGTCGGGAACCGACGGCACCGGGGTGGGCAGCGCGGCGTTGCCGGCGAGCTTCGGGTTGCCGTTGAGCGTGAGGATATAGCGGTGTCGCGGGCGGAGGTTGCGCAGGTGCAGGCGACAGACGAAGCCGCCTACCGCGGCGCGTTCGAACTCGAGCTCGCCGCGGGTCATCGCCGAGACGGTCTTGCCCCAGGCCGGCGGCGAGACGAGGTCGAGGGCGCCTTCGAACGGCGTGTGCGACGCGGCGAGGCGGGTCAGTTCCTGGACGAAGGCGCGTTGGGCGGGGGCGGCCGGCGTGGTTTCCGTGACGGCGCCGAGTTCGAGGACTTCGTCCCGGCTGAGGATGGCGATGTCGGTGGCGAAGAGGGCCGGGACGCCGAGCAACGCGACGAGGGTGAGGGGCAGTCGCATGGGGCTACGCGTACTCGCTCCGGCCTCCCGCGGACAGCGGGAAACCGGGTTATTGCGTTACGCCCGCGAGGCGTGGCGCGCCGGTCGGGCTCCGCGGGGGCGGCCGGGGATTTTGCTCCCGGTGGCCGGGCGGTTCGTGCAGCGTGTCCGGCGAGATACTTTCGCCGATGAGCAACGAATACATCCTCGAGACCACCGTGCGTTTCGCCGAGGTCGACCGCGACCAGGTGATGCTGTTGCCGGCGCTGTTCCAGCTGCTGCAGGAGGCGGCCATCCGCCACGCCGACCTGTACGGCGTGGGGGCGCAGGGGCTGGCGGAACGCGGCACCTCGTGGGTGCTCAACCGGCTGGCGGTCGAGGTGGCGCGCTATCCGCGCCGCGACGAGCCGTTGCGCGTGGAGACGTGGTCGACCGGCGTGCGGGGCTTTCGCGGCTCCCGCGAGTTTCGGTTGTTCAGCGGAGCCGAGCCGTTGCTGGCGGCGACCTCGCTGTGGCTCTGGATCGACCTGCGCACCCGCACGCTCACCCGTGTGCCGGAAGGGCTCGAGACCCAGTTCCCGGTCGGCAACATTGCGCGCGGTGTGCACCGGCCGGAGCTGGAACGTGCGCGTTTCGCTCCGCCGCCGCCCGAGGCACCGGCGACGGACGTCAGCGTGCGCTTCTCGGACTGCGATGCCAACGGCCACGTGAACAACACCGCCTATTTCGACTACCTTCAGACGGCGCTCGTGCGCCAGGGGCACGGGTCGCACCCGCGGCGGCTCGAGCTGCAGTTTCTGCGGGAGATTCTGCCGACCGAGGAAGCCGCGCGGGTGCGGTTCGAGGCGCGCGAGACCGGAACGGCCTTTGCGATCGCGGGCGCCGAAGGCGACTGCGCGGTTGGACTGTGGGCGTGAGCCGGCGCGTGTCGCGGTGGCGATGCATCGCGCGGGCTCCGGACTGGCCAAGGGCCGCGCGGCAGCTAGCGTGGCGGCGATGAAATTCCCGCTGCTACCCGCTTGCGGATTGCTCGTCGCCGCCTTGGCGGCGCGTGCCGCCGCCCCGACCCCGGTCGTCTCCACCGCTGCTCCGTATCCGAAGGTCGGTTCCATCGAGCGCCTCGATCCGGCGCTTGATGCGGTGCTCGCGGCGGATGCGCGGGTCGAGAAGCTGGCCGAGGGGTTCCGCTGGGCCGAGGGTCCGGTGTGGCGCCCGCGCGAAGGCGACCTCGTGTTCACCGATGTGCCCGCGAACATCGCCTACCGCTGGCGCGAAGGGGAGGGCGTGACGGTCTTCCTGCAACCCAGCGGCGACACCGGCGCGACCGAGCGCTCCTCCGGCGAAGGCGCCAACGGCCTCGCGCTCGACGCCCAGGGGCACCTCGTGCTCTGCCAACATGGCGATCGGCGGGTCGCGCGTCTCGCGCCCGACGGAAGCGGCTTCGAGGTGCTCGCCGAGCGGTGGGACGGCAAACGTTTCAACAGTCCCAACGACCTCTGCTTCGACCGCGCCGGGGCGCTCTTCTTCACCGATCCGCCCTACGGCCGCGGGCGCGAGGCGACGGACGAACTTGGATTCCATGGCGTGTTCCGCCGCGCCCCCGACGGCACGATCGCGCTCCTGCACCGCGAGCTCGACCGCCCCAACGGCATCGCGCTCTCGCCCGACCAGAAGACGCTCTACGTGGCCAACTCCGGCGACCGTCCCGGCCAGCGCACGTTCGTCGTTGCCTTTCCGCTCTCGGCCGACGGCACCGTGGGGCCAGCGCGGGTGCTGTTCGACGCCACGGCGCTGCTCGCCGCAGGGCGACCGGGGCTGATGGACGGTCTGAAGGTCGATGTGCACGGCAACCTCTGGGCGACCGGTCCCGGCGGCGTCCTGATCCTCAGCGCCGAGGGCAAACACCTCGGCACGGTTCTCACCGGCACTGCCACGGCCAACTGCGCCTTCGGTGGTCCGGATGGTGGCACGCTCTACATTACGGCCAACAACCAGCTTCTCCGGGTCGCGACGCGCACGAAGGGCGACTTGGGCTGGAGATCCGACGCTCGGTAATTGATTTACGGAGTCGTTTCGGGCTCAGGAGCCGACCAGCGCCCGGAGGTCGGCGAGCTCCAGGCGGGAGTTGAGGGCGTCGCTGGCCTCGAAGACCTCGGCGAGGAGCTGGCGCTTCGTCTCCTGCAACTGGAGCACCTTCTCCTCGACTGTGCCGGTGGCGACGAGCTTGTAGCTGGTCACGACCTTGGTCTGGCCGATGCGGTGCGCGCGGTCGGTGGCCTGCGCCTCAGCGGCGGGATTCCACCACGGGTCGAGGTGCACGACGGTGTCGGCGCCGGTGAGGTTGAGACCGGTCCCGCCGGCTTTCAGGGAGATCAGGAAAACGGGCACGGTGGCGTCGTTCTGGAAACGGTCGACCTCGGCCTGGCGGGCCTTGGGCGAGAGCGAGCCGTCGAGGTAGCAATGCGGGATCTCCTGCGCGGCGAGCTCCTCGCGCACGAGGCCGAGCAGGCGGGTGAACTGCGAGAAGACGAGCAGGCGGTGGCCGTCGTCGAGCGCCTCCTCAAGGAGCTCGCGGAAGACGGCGAGCTTGGCGGAATCGGCGGCGGCGTAGCGCGAGGTCTCCTCGGGTTTCTCGATCAGGCGTGGGTCGCAGCAGACCTGGCGGAGGCGGAGAAGCTGCGTGAGCACGGCGAGGCGGACCTGCGACTCGGGACGGCGGTCGTAGGCGAGGGCGTCGATCTCGCGGTCCGTGGCGGTGCGGACCTCGTCGTAGCAGGCGCGCTGCTTGTCCGAGAGTTCGCACCACAGGACCTGCTCAAGCTTGGGCGGGAGTTCGGTGGCAACCTGGGCCTTGGTGCGGCGGAGGATGTAGGGCGCGGTCTGGCGGTGCATGCGCTGCTCGTGCCATTTGCGCTCGTCGCCGCGCGCATCGCCCGGGATCTGGCCCACGGCGCCGGGCAGGACGATGTCGAAGAGCGAGCGGAGGTCGTCGAGGGAGTTCTCGACCGGCGTGCCGGTGAGGCAGAAACGCGCCTCGGCCGAGAGCGCGCGCAGCGCGGCGGCGGCCTGGGAGCGGCGGTTCTTGGCGTGCTGGGCCTCGTCGGCCACGAGGCAGCGCAGGTCGGCCTCGGCGAAGAGCTCCTGGTCGCGCACGAGCGTGCCGTAGGAGGTGACGACCACATCGTGCGCGCGGCCGTCGGGCGTGCCAGTGAGGCGGTGGGCTCCGTGGTGGACGAAGACGCGCAGCTGCGGGGCGAAGCGCGCGAGCTCGCGTCGCCAGTTTTCGGTGAGCGAGGCGGGGCAGACGACGCGGGGAGCGCCCCCCCGGCCCGGCGGGGCGTC
>JAEXPQ010000063.1 GCA_023446735.1 Verrucomicrobiota bacterium | reverse complement strand
CCCCCCCCCCCCCCCCCCCCCCCCCCGCCCCCCCCGCGGCCCCCCCCCCCCCCCGCCACCGTCCCCTGCGGCCCCACACACCCTTCGGCTCCCACCCCCGTGGCGCGGCCTTCAGGCCGCGATCAGGCCACGATCCCGGCCACCCGCTCACACTCCCGCCACCTGATTCTTCCACTCCCTCATGCCGGTGGTGAGATTCTCCGAAACCGTCCAGAACGGTCCGCGCACCGCCATCGCGCGTTCGGCCGCCTCGCGTTGGCCGGCTTTCGCTAGCCGCAAGACCTCGCCGGCCTCGCGGTGAAACGCGGCATGCATGGCGCGGATCTGTTGCACCTCCGGCGCATTCTGCTCGTCCGGCGGAAGACTGTAGAGCCAGCGACCGAAGTCGCAGCGGTTGTCGACCGACACCTCCTCGGGCTTCAAGTCGGATGAACCGCGATCGATCGCCGTGCGCAAACGCGTCTTCCACATTGCATGTGCAGCGATGGCCTTGGCGATCGCCGCACCGTGCGAAGACTCGTCGCCCGCATACGCGCCGCGTCCGGCCGCCATATGAACCGGATGGATGCGCTCCTCCCGCGCAGCGCCCGTGCCGGCCGGCTCCGCGCCACCTTCCACCATGTGCTGCAACAACTCCACGGCCGCGAGCAGCTTCACGGCCTGACCGTTGAGCTGCTCGGCCGCCGCCGCAGTCTCCTCCGCATGCGCCGCGTTGGCCTGCGTGACCTTGTCCATCTCCGACACAGCCGATGTCACCTCCGTGATGCCGCGCGTCTGCTCAGTCGAGGCCGTAGCGATCTCGCTCACGACCGAATCCACCTGGCGGATCTGCTGCTGGATCTCCTCGAAATTCCGCGCGACCTCGCCGCTCAGCTCGGCGCCCTGCCGGCTCTTCGCCACCGAATCGCCGATCTTGTCGGCCGTCTCGCGGGCGGCGGCGGCGCAACGCTGCGCGAGCGCCCGCACCTCCTCGGCCACCACCGCAAAACCGGCACCGGCCTCGCCGGCACGCGCGGCCTCGACGGCGGCGTTGAGTGCCAAGATGTTTGTCTGAAAAGCAATCTCGTCGATGGTCTTGAGGATCTTCGCAATGTCCTCGCTGCCGCGGTTGATCGCATCCATCGCGGTCCGCATCGCCTGCATGCGCTCGGCGCCCGCATCCGCGGTCGCCCGAGCCTGGCTGGCGGCCCGTTGCGCGCTGGCCGAACTCTCGGAGTTGCGCTTGGTCATGCTCGAGGTCTCCTCCAACGCCGCACTGCTCTCCTCCAGCGCCGCCGCCTGCGCGCTGGCGCCATCGGCCAGTGTCACGCTCACGCCGGCCACCTGCCGCGCCGTATCCCTAAACTCCTGCATGCTCGAGTGCACGTTGTGGATCACGACCTCCAATGAGCGCCGCACCGCCCGCGTCGCCACCAGCGACACGCCGATCGTCGCCGCCAGCACGAACGCCATGAGCGCGCCCGCCAGCGTCAACTGGTTGCGTGCCTGCGCGCGCAACGCCGCAACCTCCGCCTGATAGTCGTCGGCCAGCCGGTCCTCGAAGCCCTTCATGCGGTCGATCTTCGCCGTGACGCGTTCAAACCACTCCGCCGGATCGACCCCGAAGCCGCCCTCGGCGCTGCGTTCGAGCGCTCGCCCGCGCAAGCGTGCCACCGCCTCGAACGTCGCGTCGGCCTGCAGTCGCTCGGCCGCCTGCCGCTGTTCGGGCGTCGCCTGTCCGGTGAAGACGGTGAGGAACGAATCCTGCGCCGCCACCGCCCGAAGCAGCCGCGCATACGCATCTCCGGCAAACCGATCGGCGGCGAACACCGCCGCGAGCGTCGCGCGCTCGATGCCGCTCTGCTCCTTCACCTGCATGAAGTTCACATAGCAGGCCATGCCGCGCGCGATCGACACATCGTCCACCCGCAACGCCAGCGCGCCATCGACGGCGATCACCTCGGCGATCGTGCCGGTGAAATAGGCCGTGGAATCGGCGGCGGTCGACTGCAACGCCGTGATGCCTTCGCGCACCGTCGCGAGCCGGTCGAGCTGACCCACCGCGCGCCGGAACCCCGCGGCGAACTCCGCGCCGAAGTCCTCCGGAGCGAAGCCCGCCAGCACCGCCTTCAGTGCGCGCACGGCCGCATCCGTCGCCTGCCGTTGCTCGGCGAGCTCGGGGCCGAACTTCGCGCCCTTGCTCCCCAGAAACGTGGCCGAACGCCCGCGCTCCTTCTGCAGCTCGTGCACCGTCACGCCGAACTGCCGCAACACCGCGGCGCTGCGACCGATCTCGGCATAGGTGCGGTAGCGCTGGTAGCGAGCCCGCGCAAACTCGCCCCCCAGCACGATCGCCGCCAGCAACGGCAGCGCGAGGATGAGCAACAACTTGGCCTGAAGACCGAGGGATTTCATGAGGAGAACAGCGGTCGAGCGAAAACGTGCGGCCGGAGCCGGAAGGCGGGCGGGCGCGGCGCTCGGTGGATCGGGTAGTAGCTGCCTTCCGTTATCGACCCGTTCTACTGAAGGTTAACTCGGAGATTCGCCCACCATGGCCCAGATCGCCCCTCCGGTCCCTCTCACAACGCAACCCCGGCGACTCGCAACCAATCGTGATCGATCCAGACAATCCACTCAGACTACAGCGGAGGCCGGCCCCCAAGCGATTCTTTCCAGGGGTGCCGTGGCATCCAGACCGCGAGCGGTTGCACCCGGCGCTCCGGCGCGAGGACTGCCGTTTTGGCGCTGGTGTTCGTTGCGGTCGGAGACGGCTTGGTTCCGCGCTCACAGCCGCCTCTGGCGACTCGTCGTCCGAGCCCGACCACTCGCCAGGATCGCGCCCTCGCAGGCTCGGGACGCGACACCGGCGGCCGTGCCGCGCTCCCACCGGCGCCGACTCCTTCCTCCACTGCCACCAGCGCCGCCACTCCGCCCCCGGCCTCCGCGCCGGACGCAACCGCTCGATCCGAGAGGACGGCCTCCGCCGGTTTTTATGAAGACAACGGACCAGCCAAACGGACCGACTCCGGGGCAGACGGCGACCGGAGTGCCCGGTCGCCTTTTCTGTTTGGCGGGTTCATACGGTGCGTTGCTCACCGTGGCGTTGCTGGTATTGCCGCTGCTGGTTTTGGGCGGCGAGCCAGGCGGCCTGTTGGCGTGGACTGCGGTTGCGCAGCGCGCGAGGGATGAGGCGCTCGGAAATGTGGTGGCGCTGCAGGAATTCGGTGGCGAGTTCGCGGCCGGCGTCGGGCCGGGTGAGGCGGCCGAGGATCGCCTCCTTGTCGGCCACGTAAATGGCATGGGCGCCGCGGTAGCGGGTGCTGCCGACGTAGAACTGGCGGCGCGCCAACGCGCGGGCCGCCACCTCGCCGAGCACGAGGATGGATTCCTCCGAGGTGCTGCCTTGCGAGCGGTACGACGTGATGGCGTGGCCGTAGGTCCACGCAGCAAAGTTGCGCGGGAGTTCCTGCCCATCGGTGAAACGGATGACGTCGCCGGCACGATCGATGTGCGCGACTTCCTTGATGTCGCCGTTGGTAAAGCCTGCATCGTCGTCACGACCGCGGATCAAGACCTTGTCGCCAACCGCGACGGGCAACGATTCGAGACGGCCGACATCGTAGGTGGTGCTTTGTTTGCGCCCGAGTTTGGCCTCACGGCCGTTCGCCCCGCGCGCGATCAATCCGTCGGGTCGGATGGCGATGACCTCAGCAGCGGTGCCGCGGCGAAAGAAGCGCGTGTCGCGGCAGAACAGCAGGCGGTCGCCAACCTGGTACTCGTGCCAGTGGGCCTTTTGCTCGGCGGTCCAGCTCAACGGTTTCACCGCCTCGCGCACGACCTCGTCACCGCCGAGCAGTCCCGCTCTCCGCAACGCCGGCCGCACCTGGGCGTTGAACCGCTCGATCTCATCCCAGAACGG
Organism: Verrucomicrobiota bacterium; assembly: GCA_023446735.1. Taxonomy (GTDB): domain Bacteria; phylum Verrucomicrobiota; class Verrucomicrobiia; order Opitutales; family Opitutaceae; genus CAJCBL01. The sequence continues at coordinate 16,664 of JAEXPQ010000063.1, read as the reverse complement.
GATGACGGCGAGCGTCCCGATTCCCTTGAGCTTGTTCGCGACGAAATGCTCCGCGGCCCGGGCGAAGAGCGCATCGTCGTTGCCGGTCTCCACGATCATCCCACGGTCGTCGGCATCGTGAAAGGCCCTGGCGGCATCACCCGACGCGAGCTGCCGGCTGAACCGCCGGTCAGCCTCGTTGCGTTGGCGCAGCACCTCGGTGAGTCGGACCACCGGCGTGTACGAACGCTCGATCACGTTCCGCAACGCGTCGCCGCGCTCGACGCTGTAATGCTGCTTCGGGTCGCCCACGAGGAGCACGCGCGCCCGGACCTCCTGCGCGATCTTGGTCAGCTGGTCGAGTTGCGCCGTCGCGAGTAGCCCGGCTTCGTCGACCAGCAACACCCGGCCGACCGCCTCCTGCTGCATCGCCTCGCTGACCAAGAACCGCTGCACGGTGTCGGCCGCATCGAAGCCGCTCTCGACCAGGGCATCGCGCGCCTTGGTCGTGGGTGCGAGCGGGATGAACCGCTTCCCGGTGGCCGCGAAGTACGCGCCTTCGATGGCCGTCAGCACGGTGGTCTTCCCGGTGCCGGCATCGCCGACCAGCACGCTGAGAAAATCCTGGCTGCCCAGAATCTCCGTCGCCGCCCGCCGTTGCCCGGCGGTCAATGTCGCCGGCAGATTCTCCGGATCGCCGAAGCCGAACTTGGTGCTGCGGCCATACCGCACCCGATCAAGCACCGCCGCCTCTTCGCGACAGACGTGGCTCAGGGTCATCTCGCCGTTCTTCCGATACGCCGTGGGATGCGCGTCGAGCGCGGTCCGCAGCTCACGCCACCTGTAGAAGTCGGGATGCAACTCCAACGCCGCGCCGAGGATCACGCCCTCGCGCGCGACGCTGGCCCGCTCAAACACGTGGCGCAGCGCGGCTTCCAGAACCGACTGCGCGTTGCCATGCGACCACTGCTCGCGCGGCGCCTGTGCCCGAGCCTCGGACACGAGCACGTCGAGCCGGTCGGCTTCGCTCGCCGTGAGCTCGGCGCGTTGCCGCGCTCGGACCTCGGGCGTGCTGATCTCCGTCAGCTTGTCCTCGCGCGACTCTCGCACGAGCACCTCGACCTCCCGCTTCGTGGGCCTGCGCCCTTTCTCCGCGGCGAACGCCTCGGCGAGTTGCTGGACGTGGCGTGTGCGCTTCGAGAAGCGTTCGCGCAGGTGTTCGACGCCGCGGATCGCGAAGCCCGTCGAGTTCATCTCGTACGGTTCGTACCCGAAACCGCGCAACCGGCCCGCCAGCTCGCGATACAAGACCTGCCGCAGATACGGCGACGCCCGGAGCATCTCGGCCGGTTGCAGCGCGTACCAACCCAGGCGACTCGCGTCCCACGTCGCATTCGCCAGCACCGCATGCGCGTGCAACTGCGGATCGAGGTCGCGGCTCGCATCGTGCAGGAACAGCGCGCCGGCGAAGTTCCCGGTCAGACGGTACGCCTCCGAGAGCTTCGCCTCGCCACGGCGCTCGCGCACGGCCGCGAAGCGCTCCATCTCCGCGAGCACCACCTTCACCGAGTCGGCGAACGCCTCGCGCACACGCTCGTCGCCGCCGACCATCGCGAGCACGCTCACGTCCTTCGGTGCCGACAGCTGCACGTCGATGAACGCGACCGACTTCATCGCCCCGAGCGCGGTCAGCTCCTCGCCTGTACCCGGATGACGGTTGCAGCGCAGCGCCTCGAACGGCGCGTCGGCGACGGCCCCCGCGAGGTCGAGTGCCCTCGCGCCTTCGCCGATCCACTCGCCGAGCACAGCCTTCTCGCCCTCGGCCCAATAGTCGTTTCGGCGCAGGTGGTGCGCGAGGTAGTTCGATCCGTTGCGAATGATGCCGGCGGTGATCATGCCCACCATCACGGCCGGACGCGGTCACCGTCTCAACGGACCGCGTCTCCCGAAAACGGTGTAGGCGCAATCCCGCCGCCCCGTCACCCGCTCCCGCACGAGCCGCCCCGCGTCGGTTCGGAGTCTGCAGCTACGACAAGCCCAGCCGGTTCCCCCGAGTCCCCCGCGCTTCTTCGGCAACAGACGCAATACCCTCCCGAGAATTGGAGCGAAAACCGGGCTGCCAGACACACTGAAAAACACCCTCGAAACCGCTCCCGCCTCCCGTTCCCAAACGCGAAAACCGACCGGGAAACGCCAGCGTTCTTGCCCATTATCCCGCGCGAAATCGCAGCGTTTCGCGGCCACGGGGCGGGACAGCGAGCGCACCTTTTTGTGGGGTGGCTCGTCCGCCTCACCCCGTTCGGTGGTTCCGGCTGACAGAAACCATACAATCGAGTGCCACCTCGATGGAACCATCATGCATCATCCATCGCAGCCATGTCGGCTTGATGCCAGCGCCTGTTACGCGCGCGCTCATGCTGTTCGACCTCGACGATCCAGCGGTAGAATGGCCCCAGAATCGGGTCCTGAGCATGGCTCGCTGCGTCCTTGATGGCTTCCGCCTCAACGTAGTCGCTGTCTCGGTCCAGCTCACCGTTCGAAAACCCGCGGCAGCTGGGGCCGCTGATCACATACAGGTTGGAGCGTATATTTTCGTAGCCTTTTGCTCCATCAAGGTCTCGTGCCTTCGAAAGAATCGTTCTGGTGAGTTCGGGTTGGCGGAAAATCACCAGTGAACCGTCGAAGTGCAGGATCTCCAGTACTCCGCGAAGCTCGTCGAGAGACCTCGACCCGGCGATGGCCGCCGTCAGTTGCGGCAGCCAATACTGTTCGTGATCGAGCGCGGCACCCTGGAAGAGCTCGCGCCAGACGTACCCCATGGGGGTATTGAGCGAAGCGCACACCTTGCCCCAAAGAGAAGCACAGATGGCTGGGAAGTCGGGTTCCGTCGCGAGCCCTTCGAGTTCGAACCGTTCCAAGGTCCCGCGCGGTAGCACATGGTAGCGCGCATCCGAGCCCAGCTGTTCGTAATGCGCCGCCCGTTTAAGGACGAACTCGTACACCGCTCGCGGGTAGAGCTCCACCACGCGCTTCCATCCACCACCGTAGTGGTCCACCTTGATCTCCGGGGCCGCCACCAACGCGTCGAGGACGTGCTGCACTGTGGAAAGGGGCGGCACGACGCTGCGAGCGCGATAGGGATTCAACGCTGCGAGGATCTCGCCGTTTACTTCGGCGCCGAGGTCGGCCAAAGACAACGAGCCGAGCAGCCGGAAACCCCAGTCGGCGCAGCTCTCGCCGATCCACTGCACCAACTGCACGAACGGCAGGATCTCCCCGGTGTGCGCGCGTGCGGCCATGTGTTCGAGCAATGTCTTCTCGGCTTCGCTCAGAATCATGTCCTTCCCACCACGGAAGCGGAAGAACTCGATGACCCCGCGGCGCACCTCGCTCCGCGGATGCTCGGCAGCTTCATCGAGGAGCGCCTGCGCGTGCGTTTGATCGACGAAACCGTGAAGGAACTGCTGCCACGCCGCGGACAGCCGGAAGCCCGAATCCCGCCGAATCAGCTCGGCCACCAGATCGCGCGCACGCGACGGTTGTCGGCGGGACATGGCGGCGAAGAGTTCCGCGAAGTTCGGGGTGCAGCCGGCCGAAAGGCACTTCTGCGCCAAACCCTCCAGATAGTTGATGACATCAGCCGCTTGCGGCCGGTTGGCGAGCAACTCATCCGCGAGCGCCTCGATGTGATCGTGCCAACGGCGCATCATGTCCGTCCGCGTCTCCTCGGTCTTCGGCGCACCGAGCTCCTCGGCAAACTCGAAGTAGCCCTGCGAGTTGATGACCGCCAAGACCCGGAGGTCCGTGGTTTCGGTAATCTTGGCCAAAACCTCGCGTGCTGCCGCGGCGAATGCCCCGTCCTCCTCGTAGGCGATGTCCCGGAGCAGAATCTGCCGCACGGCGAACGCCACCACTGGCTCCGGGTGGCGCGCCAACGCATGCTCTAGGACCGCCAGCGCCTTCAGTCGCTCGGGGCGCCACTCTTGACGCAACTGCGCGACGTCTTTCGCCCGCGCGGCTTCCGACTCAGCGACGCGCTCCAGCGCCTGCTCGATCGCGTGTACCGCGTTCAGCGCGGCCAACCAAGGCCCATTGTCGATCACCCAGCGAAGGATCGCCAGCGCGTGATCCCGCAACGGCGCCGTGCGTGCGATGTCGACCCGTTCTGTCCACCAACTCACGGTCCGCCCCTGCCATTGGCTGAACTGCACGGAACGCGCGAAACAGGGTTCAAGCAACGTAGTGATGATGCTGCGATTCTTCTCCAGCTCCGACAGCGCCGAGGGGCGCTGCACCAGCTCTGCCAACCATTGGAGCGTAGCTTCGATGGTGCTGATCGGCTTGCGCGGCGCGAATTTCACGACCTCCGCGATGACATTCCATGGATGATTCGCTGCGCCGCCGAGGATCCCGAGCGGCGTTTGCACGCCGAGTTGCCAGAGCAGATCCAAGGCTTCGGCACGGTATGCATCGTGCCACAGTGCGACTGGCTTCAGCAGCCTCGGGATCGATCCCTTGACGTAGCGGTGGGAATTGAGACCACCCTCGTCCAAATCCAGTCGGAATTCGGGCGTGGCGCGTGGAGTGACTGTTGTCAGTGCGAGCGCTTTGTTCGCCAGTTCGAGCGATTCCTTCGGAAGATAGACGCTGAACTCCGCCCACTGCTCGAGCATCTGCCCTCGCTTGAAGAAGCTCGTCGCCTCGAAGCGGGCGAGCTCCGCCTCGAAAAGCGGCCGGATCAATTCTTCGCGACCGACGGCTTCGGTTTGGGCGACCCAGGAGGCTTCCGCGAGGTTACGCAGCACCGCTACCGCCTGCGCGTTGAATTGTTCGAGCACCGTGCGCGCGAATTCAGGAAGCCGGTGTTTCGCGTCGAATGCCGTGTCGAAAACGAGGAAGTCGGCGAAAAGATCCGGAATGACACGCAGGTTGCTCTTCTCCGCCGAGACGATGCCGGCGACCTGCAGCCGCCGGAGCAACGCCTCGACCTCCACCCTCGGCACCCCCAGACACGCGGAGGCGCGCTCATGGAACACCGCATCCGGCACCACCGGCGCCACCATCGCCAGGATACGGAGAAGTCGGGCCGCATGCTTCCGGTCCGCTTCCGCGAGTCCGGCGAGATTCTCGGTCTCGAACGTATGGAACACCGCCGCCCGAAACTCGTCGTCGGAATGCCATTGGCCCCACCGGAGGCTCCCACGGCGGACCATGTCGCCCGCCATCACGGTGAGGAAGGGGCTGCCACCAGTCAGCGCAACCAGTGCCTGAGCACGGGTCTCGTGCTTAGGGCCGAGCGCCTCCGCCGCGAGAGCAGCCTGATCCTTCTTCCCCAACGGCAGCAACTCGATGGGGGTGGCACGGCCCAGCCCGTGCTCGCGCAGGCGTTCGTCGAGCGCTTCGTTGCCCTGCGGCCGCGTGGCGAGGATCAGATTGGCCCCCGGCGCCTCGGCCACCCGCCCGAGCAGCTCATGCGACACGCGCTCCAGATGGTGCGCATCGTCGACGACAATGATCCGCGGTGTGTCGGAGTCCCAAAGCGCCAACGTCAGGTCACCGGTCGCATGAGGGTTGAGGACGAATACCTCGGAAGCGCCACCAGCACTTTCGAATCGTTGCGCGAATTCCCGGAGCAGGCGCGACTTTCCGGCGCCGCCTGGTGCCGAGAGCATCAGTACCTTGGCCTTCTTGTCCGAGGCGAACTTCTCCAGCGCAGCCAACTCCTTCGCTCGCCCCACCAGTCGATAGCCGTGGTGGAAGGAGTGCGGGGCGTGCGGGATCTTTTCGAAATAGTCGCCCGCAAGGACCAACGCATCGGAGGCGTAGGGTGCGAAACGTTTCAGCTCCTCCGGCGCGAGAAAAGTGAGCACCTGGGGTTGGCGGCTTTTCGGGACCCGCTGTCGGAACTCGTCGCAGATACGATCGAGGTTCCAGAAGCTCCAGTTGGGGTGTTTGTCGACCTCGTCCTGCACGTCCTTGTGCGGGTCGCAGGCGACGAGGAGGAAGTAGTGCTGTGCGGGGTAGGTCGCGGCGGCGATAGCAGTCTTGGTCTCGCGCACAGACCATTCTTTGTGCCGCTTGCATTGGAAAACCCAGACCTCGCCGCCTTCCATCTTCGCGATCAGATCGATCCCTTTCTGGGCCCGGCCGGATCCGGCCGCATACGTGTTTGCCTCGATGACCCGTCGCTCGATGCGCTCGCCGTCACGGTCGATAACCAAACTGATCACCGCGTTGAAGAACCCCAGAAAGAACCGCTCGAAGGCAGCATCATCCAAGTCCGCCAAACGAAGGCGGAGGTGTTGATCGAGACGATGGACTGCGGCCGGGGCGCTCATTGTCCTTACACTTCGAGTTCTACTCCTGCAGCCTGACAATAACAGCGAGAATTCGCTCCATGTACTTGTCCGCCGAGCGCAAACCGTCGGATTCAACGAGTGTTTCGGTTCCGAATCGCCCTTCGAAACTCGCGAGAATTGCGGCTCAAGTACCCGGTTCAGCTCGATGAATTGGAGGTCGACCGAGTAACCCGCAAACGCGAGGGATGCGATTGGGTCATGGAGGCGGCGGATGAGCGTAAAGAGGACCGCCCATGAGACCCACTGCGGGTATTCGGAGGTCCCGTCCTCGCGCCTTGCAACGGATGCCGATCCTCCGCAGCGTTTTTAGGCTACGAATTCTAGCCCGAGGATCTCGCCATCGCCACCTCCGCCAAAGACCGCCTCTTTCGCGAACTCCTGCCCGCTCTCGGCAAGGCCTCCGCGTATTTCTCCTTTGCGCAGATCCGCTCCGCGGTGCGCGCGGCCGAACTCACCGCCACCGAGGGCACGCTGAAGGTCTATCTCTCCGAGGCCGTCGCCAAGGGCCTGATTCACGACGCCGGTCGCGGCTGGTACTCCCGCCTCTCCAAACCGCTCGTGCTCGACCCTCAGCCGGTCCGGAAACTCGTCCGCGCCGTCGAGAAGGCGTTCCCGCTGCTCGATTTCTCCGCCTGGAGCACCGTGCAGCTCAACCCCTGGATGCACCACCTCCTCGCCCAGCCGGTGCACTTCCTCCATGTGCCCCGCGAGCACCTGGAAACAATCGGCGACACCCTGAGCAGCCTCGGCTGGGAGGTGGCGGTCAATCCCGGCAAGAAAGAGGCCATCCGCGACATTCACCCCGGCGAAAAGATGGTCGTGCTCCGTCCGACCCATTCCAAGCAACCCCCGGCGCAAGACCACTTCGCCGCCCCCGAGCAAGTGCTCGTTGATCTTCAGATCGAAACTGAGGCGCTGAGCCTCATGGACAGCTCCGAAGCCCGAGCAGCCGCCTTCGGCGCCGCGAACAGCGGCTTCGTAAAAATGGCTGAGCTAAAGCGTTTTGCGGAGTTTCGGCAGCTCAAGCTGGAGCAACCATGGCCAATTAACTAACGCCACTTTTCTTTCATTTTTGGCGTTAGTTAACCGCGCAAACTCCAATGTTTCCCGCACACATTTACACCCGGGCATGGGCCGATCAGGAGCGCCGAAATCTGGCCAACTGCGACCCCGGTCTGCTCGAGAAATGCGTGCGGGCGCTGACCTTGCTGGGGCATCTGGCGGAAAGCGGCCTGCCCTTCTTGTTCAAGGGTGGCACAAGCATTCTGCTCCACCTGCCGAAGATTCCCCGCCTCTCCATCGACATCGATATTGTCTCACCGGCGAGCAACGAGGAGTTGGACCGCATCGTCGCCCGGATCGGGCAAACCGCCCCCTTTATCCGTCCGGAAGAAAACGTCCGCAACACCTCCACGGATCGGGAGCCTTTGCCGCACCGGCGCCACTTCAAATTCTGGTTCCCCAGCGAGCGCGCCCAGAACGGCGAAGACTTCATCCTGCTCGACGTCGTCCAGGAAGCGCATTGGCCGCACACCACGCTGGAGCGGCCCATCCGCACGGCGTTTCTCGTCCCCGACCGCGAAATCTCCGTCACGCTGCCCACCATCGAAAGCCTGATCGGCGACAAGCTCACCGCCTTCGCGCCAACGACAACGGGAGTGAAGCTGCGGAGGCGCAACAACGAGCCGGGCGAGGTGATGCAGGTCGCGAAACAGCTCTTCGACGTCGGCCACCTCTTCGAGCACGCGGCCGACTTCGCACAGATCGCCCGCACCTACGACGGCGTCCAAGCCCAGGAATCGGGCTACCGCGACAATCTCCACAGCCGCGACGCCACCCTCGCCGACACGCTCAGCGCCTGCCTCGGCATCACCGGTGTCCGGGTGCGGCAAGCCCCGGCAACCCTGTTTCCCGACACCGATTTGCTGGTCGCCGGTTTCCAGCGGCTGGAAAGCCATCTCACGCAACGCCGCCCCGACGAAAACGGCCGCCGCCTGCTCGCCGCCCGGGCCGCCGTGCTGGTCGCTCACCTACGCTCGGGCCGACCCTTCGATTTCACCACCGCCCGTTATACCGGCAGCGATAGCCAGATTGCTGCGATCAAAACCGCATCGCTCAACGGCCGTCCGCATGCTTGGATCGACGGCCTCAAAGCCGTGAACCCAGAAGCCTACTACTACTGGCACCAGGCCCTCACGCTTTCCCAAATCTAGTCCATCTGAATACCGTCGAAAACGAACAGAAATTGGCAGAGGAATTCACTCGCAAGCGATCACGGGTTTCGCTCCCGAAAATTCCGGCGATTTTCGGCTTTTTCGTGAGCCACCGCCGAGCCACCAAATGTAAATTTTAGGGGCTAAGTCGTTGATAGTTGTCCGACCCGAAAAGGGTTCGAGTCCCGTCCATCCCGCCACTTATAACCCCCGGTTAATCCGAGGGTTATTTGTTTTCGGCCCCCGTAACACGAGGAACAGAAAAGGGACGGAAAATCCGCATAAAACCGGCAAAAATCCGTACCTTTTGTCCCCTGCCTTGGGCCAACCCAGGTCCAGGCGCCAAGGCCAAGATCGCGTTCCTTCAGCAAACAACGCCGAGCCAACACGCCGTGTTCGTGGTCATGGAATGGACCTTGGCCTGGACCCGCAATCCGGCAGACGCGCACAAGACCTTTGATCTGCTCGGCAGCAAGGAGAAGGAACTGCTCTGGATCGGGGACACCCCTTGTCGCTTCAAGGACGGCTGCAATTGCCGCCCGCCGCGTAGTTACTTTTTCACCAACTGGCGCAACTCCACCAGTTCCGCCGCGCGTGCCTTCCGGAAACGGCGCTGTCGCTCGGCATTGGTGCTTCGCTTCTCCTGCATTGATTTCGCCGGCCGGCCGGGGCGCAGCGAGAGCGGCAAATCAGCCGAAGGGGTGAACACGTTCCTGCGCTTGAAGGCCAGCGGCGCGTGAAGCAGCGAGAGCGCACGCAGGGTCGGCGTCGCTCCTTCATCGAAGATCGGATCCGGCGAAACACGCCAAGGGACAAAGGCCCACCTTGGCGGAGCAATCCCCGCCGTGCCGGCCAAGTGCTCGGCATAGGCCGCCAACCAAACATCGGCCATCTGCCCCTGATCGAACTTCCCACGTAGCCTCCCCGGCTCGTCGGCAATCGCCGCCGCGACTTGGGCACGCGAAGTGACCAGCCGCAGTCCATGCAGCCAATCGCGGAGGTGTCGGCCGAACTCCGCAAGGGACTCCGAGCGCTCGGCAATTTCCTTCAGGGTTGAGGGGCGGGAGCTCATGGGCGGGCCGGCTCGATGGCGGAGCGCACCACTTCCCGCGCGACTTCCGAAAGCGCGTCACGGGGGAAGAACTTGTCGTAGATCGCCTCGGCGCTCTCGACTGACTTGATCTTCATCTTCCGAATCAGGAACCGGATGTCGCCATGGTCACCGGCGTATCCCGGCAACGGCGGTCGGCAAGCGCGGAGCTTCAACGCGAGGAGATACGCCGCCGTCGGCACGGAGACCTGCAACCCTTTGCCGAAATCAACTTCGGTGAGTCGCCGCTTGGCCTCCTTCGCGGCCAGAAACTGCTTCACGTGATCATTGAGCCAGTCCTCGGGAAGCTCCAGCTCCCGGGCCACCTTCAGCGCAAGCACCCTGGCGATCTCGCTCTGCCGGACCACCGCATCCACATCCTTGGTCGCATCGCGCGATCCATAGACGAGAGTGAAAACTGCCCCGCCATAGAGCGAGAGCTCCAGCGTGACGCCCTGCTCAGCGGCAAGCTGGCCCAATCGCCGAAGAGCTTGGGCGATTCTCGCATGACTTAGGTACTCGTATGGCACATTTAAACGTTACGTAACGTTTTATACTATTTCAACTTTGAACTATCCCTCCGAATCACCGCTGCCCCCTCTTGCCGATCGCTCAGGCAACGCTCACAGCTTCCCGCCGGCCAGCCACGGCACCGAACATGTCGGGATCGGCCTTCCGGAATCGATAGACCGAGCCCAATCGCTTTTGCGCCAGCCTCGCCTTGCCGTCTCGCGCGATAACCACCGCGCGCCGGATTGTGTCGGGACCCACGCGCAAATACGCCGCCTCGCACACGTCCATCTTCGCCGGCCAGCACGCTTCGCGCGGCCAGCGCCACCACAGCTCGTCCCACCATGCCGCCGTCGCCTTCGGTCTCGCAACGGCCACGCGCCCTCCGGCGCTCCCCATCCGCTCCGAACACGATCGTGTCCCTCACCTTGTGCCCATTCTATAGCGACTGCCGTGGTTCCATCCGGGAGGGGTGATCGTGAGCTCATGGCGGGTGCTCCACCACCACACAGCAAGGCCGCGTTCCCTTCAACGGGGCGCACCCTCCGGATCCACGGTACCCGAGCTACACCGCATGCGGTAGGAATGCCCTCGGATCCGCAATCGTGATCGGTCACCTCCGCGCCCACACAAGCCGCGATTGCCGCAAGCGGTTGCACCCGATGCTCCGGCTCAAGGACTGGCGTTCTGGCGCTGGTGTTCGCTGCGGTCGGAGACGGCTTGGTTCGCGCGCACGGCCGCCTCTGGCGACTCGTCGTCCGAGCCCACCCACTCGCCAGGATCGCGCCCTCACAGGCTCGGGACGCGACACCGGCGGCCTTGCCGCGCTCCCACCGGCGCCGACTCCTTCCTCCACTCTCACCAGCGCCGCCACTCCGCCCCCCGGCCTCCGCGCCGGTCGCAACCGCTCAACCCGAGAGGACGGGCTCCGCCCGTTTCCATGCCGGATTATCGAGCGAGATTCTGCCGGCTGTCTCCAACCGCTTCGCCGGGATCGACCGTTGCGCGGCGCGTCGCATTGTTTTCGACTCCCTGCACCGCGGGTCGTGCAGCCGATGCCCCGGAGGGGAAGGCCCATCCCAGCGTGCGCTTGGCGCCTTCGCAGGCCGGTGCGAACTGTGCGGCCCGCGACGCGGTGACGCGTGCACAGCGGATTGCGACCCGCCGCCAATCGCATCACTGTCCCCGTCGCCGCTTCCGCCCCATGGACCTTCCCCGTCTTCTCGCCGACCTGCTCGGCGCCTTCCTCGGCGGCGCACTCGCCGCGTCGCTCGGGGCGCTCGGCGGCTTCGTTCTTTTCGGCTTCGTCGGAGTCGCCGGCTTCATCGCCGTACTCCTGTCCGGCGATGCCCATTGGCTCGCGGCCCTGACCGGCAGCGCCCTGCTCCGCCCGAGCAGCTGCTTCCTCGGCGGGGTCGTCGCGGCGGCGTGGGCGAAACGGCGCGGCCACCTGCACTGCGGCAAGGACATCGGGCGCCCGCTTCTCGAATTTCGCCGGGGCGGCCTGCTGATCGTGGGCGGCTTCGGCGGAGTGGCCGGATTTCTGGCCAACCTGGCCTTCGATTCCGTGCTCGGCGGACGTGTCGACACCGTGGGGCTCGCGGTCTGCGCCGTGCCGCTCGTATTGAAATTTGCCTGGAATCTCCGTACCAGCGCCGACTGCGCGGGCTCCTCGCATGCCGTCCCGTCCCCGTATCGATTTTTTGAGCGCCTGGCTTCGCCGCGCGGCAAGGGGACCGTCTGCGTGCTCGCGAGCGTGGCCGCGGCAAGCCTGACCCTGGCTCTCGCCAACCATCCCGGGGCCGCCCCCTTCGCCGGCCTCGCCGGCTTCTGCCTCAGCGCACTGAGCCTGGTGGTGCTCTTCCTCGGAGTGCCCCTCCCCGTCACCCATCATTTCACCGGTCCGGCCGGCACCGCGACGGCGGTCTGCCTCGCGGCCCAGGCCGGGCCATCGGGCGTGGAAGGGCTCGCCGGCCTGCTGGCTTGGGCGGTCTTCGCCGGGGCGCTCAGCCTCGGTGCCTCCGAATTTCTTGGACGCCTCTTCTTCGAGGTGGGCGACATCCATGTCGATCCGCCCGCGATGGGCATCGTCGCCAGCACCGCCATCGTGCTCGGGGTGCTTCCGACCGCCGGGGTGCTGCACCTTCCCGTGCCCATGCAAGCCACCATGGCCCTGGCCGGTGCAGTCGCGACCCTGCTCCTACCGCGCCTGCTGCCTCGCCGCAAACCGGTCGCCTGATCCCTGTAGGCGGTCGAGGAGGCGAGTGGCGGGCCGGCGGGCCGGAACCCAGCCCACCGGCACAGACGCCCGGGCCCGCCGCCGATGCCACCAGCGGCCGCCGCGGATCTCGCCCGGCCCCAAGATCCCCAACCGAGCGCTACGCGACCCCATACTTTAATCGTACCCACCCTAATACCCTAGTCTTCTTGCTTCGTCGGAACGGAAATCCGTTCGTGCTGCTGCAGGCGTACTGCACCCCCGGTAGCGCAGCCAGCAACCACACACCTCCAATCCCGAAGAGGTGTGAAATCCCCCAAACAACACAGCTATGACGAAGAAGAAATACCGCATCGCGGCCTGTGCCGCGATGCTTTCGCCCGTGCTCTTCGCACAGACGGCCCCGACCGAAGCCACTCCATCGGCTTCCGCCGCCCCGGTAGCAGATGAAGACGTGGTCGTGCTCAGTCCGTTCGAAGTGAGCGCCTCCTCGAACAGCGGCTATGCCGCCTCGACAACCCTGGCGGGCAACCGCCTCAACACCGAACTGCGCGACATCGGTAGCGCGGTCAGCGTCGTCACCTCCGAGTTCCTCAAGGACGTCGGCGCCACCGACAACCGGACGTTGCTGCAATACACGACGAGTTCCGAAGTCGGCGGCACCTACGGCAACTTCGGCGGCGCCGGCGACGGCGCCGTGCTCGACGAGTCGCCCAAGTTCGTCACCCCGAACACCAACACCCGTATTCGTGGTCTGGCCGCCGCGGACAACACCCGCGACTTCTTCATGACCAGCATCCCGTGGGATGGCTACGCCGTCGACGGCGTCGACCTCCAGCGCGGCGCCAACTCCATCCTGTTCGGCATGGGCAGCCCGGCGGGCATCATCAACACCCGCTCCAAGCAGGCGATGTTCACCAACGCCAACGAGGTGAGCTTCCGCCTCGGCAGCTACGGGGCGAACCGCGCCACCCTCGATGTCAATCGGGTGCTCCTCGAGGACCAGCTGTCCGTGCGCCTGGCCGCCCTGCGCAACGACGACAAGTTCAAGCAGGATCCGGCGTTCTCGAAGGACGAGCGCCTCTACAGCGCGCTGCGCTTCGAGCCGAAGTTCCTCAAGCGCGCGGGCATGCGCACGATCATCAAGGGCAACTACGAGGTCGGTCGCGTGCGTTCGAACAATCCGCGCACGCTGCCCCCGATCGACATGCTCACCCCGTGGTTCCTCACCGGCACCTACCAGGGCAAGGACGTCGAAGGCAACACGACGACCTACAAAAACCTGAATCGCGCGACCTTCATCCCGCTCGCGCTGGTCGACGACAACACGCCCCGCGAGAACCACGGCCAGATCCGCCAGAAGTACAACGGCCCGTCGATCCCCGCCGGGGTGCTTCCGTATTACCCGAACGGCATCAACGGCGGCTCGCCGAATCCCAACTACAATCCGTGGGTCGGCAACTTCGCCCAGCAATTCGGTGGCCCGATGGTGTTCTTCCAGAACGATAATGCCACCCCGGCGCAGATGCAGGTCTTCGAGCCCCAGCAGCGATACACGGGCGCCCTGAACTCCGCCGGCGGATACGACAACGCGATCGACGGTCAGCGGTGGCAACGCCCGGGCTCCATCGCGCCCTACGCGACTTATGCCAAGAATGCGGGCCTCCCGTTCTCGAACTCGGGCGTGTACAAGGATCTGAGCATCAGCGACCCCACGATCTTCGACTTCTACAACCAGCTGATGGACGGTCCGAACAAGAAGGAGTGGCAGGACTTCCGCACCTTCAACCTCAGCCTCGCCCAGACGTTCTTCAACGACCAGGTCGGCTTCGAGGTCGCGTACAATGACGAGTTCTACAAGAACGGCCGACTGAGCCTCCTCGCCGGAGAGCGCCAGGCCATCTACGTCGACATCAACAAGGTCTACGCCGACGGTTCCCCGGCCGGTCTGAACGGCGAGCCCTATGGCGACGGCACCCCGAATCCGAATGTCGGCAAGGCCTTCATCTCGGACAACGGGCAGGGCAACAACAGCTCCTACGTGTCGAACAAGGTGAACAAACGCGCGACGATCTTCGCGACGCAGGACTTCGAGAAGCTCGGCAAGAACTGGTTCACCAAGTTCCTCGGCAAGCACACGGTGACCGGCCTGTTCGCCTCGGACGAGGACACGACCGACAGCCGTTCGTGGATCCGCTACACGGCCGACGATGCGTTCGCCGAGTCGATCCGCGTCTCCTCGCCGCTCAAGATCAACGACAACGCAGTGGTGCCCAACACGGTCATCTACCTCGGCGACTCCCTGATCAACCGCACCTCGGCGTCCGGCGCCTATCTGCCGAACCCGTCCGCGGTGGCGGTGGCCCAGTCGGGCAGCCTGCGCACCTTCGTCGGCAAGTGGAACAAGCCGACGAATCCGGCCGACCCGAACTACGTGAACCCGGGTGCGCAATGGATCGATCCGTACTATCCGAACATCGCTCCGTTCAACCAACCGGGCAGCAAGGCCTATCTGACGCAGTCGGAGAATCCGGCCAACTACGTCGGCTGGTCCACCGTCCCGCTCACTTGGATCGATTCCGAGTCTTCGGAACAGGCCCGTCTCCACAACACCACCGGCGCCCGCTTGGCTCGCTCCCGCGTGACCTCCAACGCCTTCGTGTGGCAGGGCAAGTTCCTCGACAACTCGATCGTCGGCACCTGGGGCGTCCGCAAGGACATCGCCAAGTCGTGGACGATGTCGAACGACTCGAACAACAGCACGTGGACGGGCGGCGGTCGCACGATCCAGCTCGCCGATGCGCGCGGTGTCCTCAAATGGGATCCCTACGTGCTGGAGAGCCATGAGATCATGGACAACCCGGCCTCGCCCACGAAGTTCAACCGGCTGCAGGTCACCTCGCACAGCTGGATGGTCGTCGGCCACATCATGGATCTGCCCGGCCTGAAGAAGCTCTTCGAGAAGAGCCCCGTGCAGATGAGCGTGTTCTACAACAAGTCGTCGAACTTCCAGCCGGCCGCCTCCCGTGTCGACATCTACGGGCACGCGTTGCCGCCTCCGACCGGTGAGACGACCGACAAGGGCCTCCTCTTCGAGACCCGCGACGGCAAGTACTCGCTCAAGATCAACCGCTACGTGACCTCCTCGGCCAATGTGGCCAACGAAGCGCTCAACGGCAATATGTGGTTCATCGGCGCCTCGCAGACGTGGTCGGGCAACTGGGCCAACCAGTTCGAGAAGAACTGGACCGGCTGGACCCCGGACACGGCGGCGAACCCCGCGGATCCGCTCTACAACCAGTACAACTACGAGCCCGCCCAGCGTGAGCGTGATATGGCGGCCGCCAAAGGCCTCACCGGCGATGCGGCGAACATCGAAGCGTGGCGCTTGGCCGCGGAACGCGAGGCTTCGGCCGTCGCAGCGTGGCGTACTTGGCAGAAGAGCGTGAACCCCGACTTCTACAAGGCGTGGGGCATCAACCTCCAGTCGCCGTTCACGGGCTCCGGTACTCCGATCGGCGCGTCCAACCCGGCCGGCGTGACCGTGACCGAGGACAGCGTCTCCAAGGGTTACGAGGTCGAGTTCAACGCCCAGGTGACCAAGAACTGGCGCCTGACGTTCAACGGCGCCAAGACCACCGCGGTGCGCAACAACGTCGGCGGCGAGGCCCTCTCGGACTTCGTCTCCAAGTACGAAGAGGCCCTCAACAAGGGCATCGGCAGCGCTGGTGATCTCCGCATTTGGTGGGGTGGCGCGGGCAACGAGACCGCGCTGTTCCAGTGGAACCAGAACTTCGGTTCGACCTACCACATGCTCAAGCTCATGGAAGGCACCAACGTCCCCGAGCTCCGCAAGTGGCGCTTCAACCTCATCACCAACTACGACTTCGACTCCGGCTTCATGAAGGGGGTCAACGTCGGCACCGGCGTTCGTTATGAGTCCGCGGTCAGCATCGGCTACCCGGTGATTTCCGCCTCCGGCACCGAAGTCGTCTACGACCTCGCCAACCCGTACAAGGGCGACGCGGAGTACAACTTCGACTTCTGGGTCGGGTACCGCCGCAAGATCTGGAAGGACATCGACTGGAGCATCCAGCTCAATGTCCGCAACGCGTTCGTGGGCAACGAGCTCATTCCGATCACGACCCAGCCCGACGGCACTCCGGCCGGCTATCGCATCCGCCCGCCGCAGACTTGGCAGCTCACCAACACGTTCCGTTTCTGAGTCCTGTCTGATTGTTCGTTCGTACGTAAGTTAAAATGGGGAGAGGGGGGGGCCGCGCGGGCGGCGGGCG
>JAEXPQ010000062.1 GCA_023446735.1 Verrucomicrobiota bacterium | reverse complement strand
CAGCTACGGCGGAGCGCCGCCCGCGCGCGCGGCACCACACCGAGGTGGAGCGGAGGCCGAGCTGGAGCTCGGCGTTCCCGGGGGGATCGCTGCTCTGGCGAGCAGCGCCACAGGGGCTGAATCGCTGCGCGATCCAGCTACGAGAAGAACCGACTCAGGCCTACAGCCCGGGGAAGTCGAGCGTGGCGAAGTGGTCGGCGAGGGTCTCCGCGCGGCGGATGAGCCGGTAGCTCGTGCCGCCCTGCCAGAGGACCTCGGCGGAGCGGAGCTTGCCGTTGTAGTTGAAGCCCATCGCGTGGCCGTGCGCGCCGGTGTCGTGGATGACGAGCAGGTCGCCGATCGCGGGATCGGCGATCTCGCGGTCGATGGCGAACTTGTCGTTGTTCTCGCAGAGGGAGCCGGTGACGTCGTAGGTCTTGCGCGGGCCGCCCTCGCGGGCCGGCACCGTGATGTGGTGGTAGGATCCGTACAGCGCCGGGCGCATGAGGTTGGCCATGCAGGCGTCGAGGCCGACGTAGTTCTTGTAGATCGCCTTCTTGTGGAGGACGCGCGCGACGAGGTAGCCGTACGGGCCGGTGACCATGCGGCCGCATTCCATGGTGAGGCGCATCGGCGCGAGGCCGGCCGGGACGAGCGTGCGCTCGTAGGCGGCCTTGATCGCCTGGCCGACGGCGGCGAGGTCGACGGCCTTCTGGCCCGGGCGGTAGGGGATGCCGATGCCGCCGCCGAGGTTGAGCAACTCGATGCGGACGCCGGTCTTCTGATGCACTTCGATCGCGAGATCGAAGAGCATCTGCGCGGTCTCGACGAAGTAGGCCGGGTCGAGCTCGTTCGAGGCGACCATGGTGTGGAGCGCGAAGCGTTTCACGCCCTTGGCGCGGAGCACGCGGTATCCCTCGATGATCTGCTCGCGGGTGAAGCCGTACTTGGCCTCCTCGGGCTTGCCGATGATGGCGTTGCCGGCCTTGAGCGGGCCGGGGTTGTAGCGGAAACAGAGGAAGTCGGGGAGCTTGCCCAGCGCCTGCTCGAGGAACGCGATGTGGCTGAAGTCGTCGAGGTTGATGAGCGCGCCAAGGCGGGCGGCTTCGCGGTATTCCTCGGCTGGCGTGTCGTTGGAGGTGAAGACGATGTCCTCGCCGCGGATACCGACGGCCTCACAGAGCTTCAGCTCGGCCACCGAGGAGCAGTCGCCGCCGAAGCCTTCCTGCTTGAGCACCGCGAGCACGTGGGGGTTCGGCAGGGCTTTGACCGCGTAGAAGTTCCTGAAGCCGCCCGGCACCCAGGAGAAGGCCGCGTTGAAGGCGCGGGCATTGGCGCGCATCGCCGCCTCGTCGTAGAGGTGGAACGGCGTGCCGACCTGCGCGGCGATGGTCTCCAACTGGCTCAGCGTGAAGGGAAGGCTCTTGTCGCTCATGGGTGCGTAAGCCGTCCACCTCACGGGAAACCCGCGCGGGGAGTCAACGAGGGAAACCGGAGCGCGCGGCCGCACCGGCTTCAGCGTTTCCCCGCGGGCAGCGGAGCGCGGGGCCGGCGGTCTTCTTCAGAAACCGTGAAGCTGTGGCGGCGGGTGATGGCGCGCTGGTCCTTCTCGATCAGGGCGCGCACGTAGGCTTCGTCGATGGTCCCGGCCGCGGCCGGATCGTTGGTGGTCGGAGGGGTGGTGACGACGCGTTGGGCGGCCAGTTGGATCTTGGCGGTGGATGGCCGCTCCTGGTTTTTTCCGAGCCAGGAGGTGCTGGCGGTGATGAGGGCGGGAAAAAC
This sequence comes from Verrucomicrobiota bacterium, assembly GCA_023446735.1. Classification (GTDB taxonomy): domain Bacteria; phylum Verrucomicrobiota; class Verrucomicrobiia; order Opitutales; family Opitutaceae; genus CAJCBL01. The sequence goes on along the minus strand of JAEXPQ010000062.1, from coordinate 10,192 downwards.
CTCGGGGAGGTTGGCGACATCGCGGGTCTCGGCCCGCACACGCCACAGGAGTGTGCGGAGGCCCGCGGCGAAGTCGGCGTGGTCGTAGGCGGCGAGCGTGATGAAGGCTTTCTCGTGCAGCGTCGTCGTGATATCGGGGGAGTAGGGCGAGACGTTGGGGACTTGGGTGCGGGTCTCAAAGCGCGTGACGCCCCAGTGGTAGACCAGCACGACCCGCGCCGGGAGATCGGCTCCGGCAGGCCGGTAGCCGGCGTGGGCGAGGGTGTCCTGCCAGGCGGCGCGAATGGGGCCGGCGGCGGGGGCTTTGGTGCCGGCGAGGGCGGCGCCGTATTCGCCATACCCGCCATCGTAGAGCAGGTAGCCGGCCGGAGCGCCCGGGGTGGGGCGGCCGGCCTGGGGTTCGGCGGCGGTGCGGGTGGCGGCGATCGTCATGTAGATGGTCCGGTCGCGTTTGCGCGGCGTGGCGGCGGCGGCGGGCGTGGCGAGGGCGGGGACTTCGTCGATCTTCAGCAAGGCGAGGGCGCCGGATTCGAACGGCGCCGGTGGCCGGATGAGCAGCCCCAGCCACTGCCCGCGGTTGACGGCGAAACGTATCTCTTCGTCAAACACGTCGACGAGGGGCTTGCCGATGGGCATCTGCACTCCCTCCAGCGGGGCGCGGCGGCGGGCGATGGCGAGCTCCGGCCGGCAGGAGACGGCGAGCTCGACCGCGGAGGAGCCGCTTCGTTCGATCCGGAAGGCCAGCACGTAGCGCGGGGCCTCGGGGGCGTCGGCCTCGATCCGGCGCAGCGCGAACGTGCCCTCCTGCAGGCGTTCCATGTACTGAGCGGAGGCGATGCAGCGCAGCACGGCGTGGCCGCTCGGGCCGACGGGCAGGGGAGTGTCGGCGATGAGCTTGAGCCCCGCCGGCAGTCGGTCCGCGGGAGTCCAGCCCGCGGTGTCGCCCTGCAACTCGAGGCGTGAATCGCCCCACCGCAGTGTGGCGGGGGAGCGGACGAGCCGGATGGCGGCCTCGTCGGTTGGCGCGGCGCCGGCGGACTCGAGACGAACGGCGGCGGTGGCGGCCGCATCGAGGGCGAAGAGGCGGGTGTGGATCGAAAGGTCCGGGTCGGCCGCGAGGGGAAGGGCGGCGAAGACCAGGGCGGAGGCGAGCGAGGAGAGAAGTCGGGAGGGACGCATGGTGGTGCTCCGGGTTGGTGGTCAGTAGCTGCGGAGGCTCAGGCTGAATTCGAGCTCTGCGGGGGCGCACGGGAACAGGGTGGCGGCGAGATCGGCGGGCAGTTCGCGCGTCTCGGTGGGGCCGTCTTGCGGCTGGCGTGGACCGGTGAGCCAGGGGGGGCTGAGGTACAAGGCGACGGCGGCGGCGAGGCCCGCCGGGACGAGGAACGCCAGCCATGGGCCGCGTCGGACGCGGGCGGCCCGGGGGCGCGCCGCGGCGGAGGCGAACAGCGCCTCCATGCGGCGCCCAAGCTCCGGGGAGGGACGGGTGAGCTGCCGGCGCGGCGGCAGGGGGAGCGGGTCGTTCATGTGGTTTCCTTGATCCAAAGTGTCTTGAGTTTAGCGAGACCGCGCCGGTACCAGGATGAGGCGGTCGATAGCGGCACGCCGCGCAGGTCGGCGATCTCCTGAAAGGAGAAATCGTCGTAGATCTTCAGCACGATGGCCTCGCGTTCGTCGGGCGAAAGGGAGTCGAGCCACCGTTCGGCCTCGGCCGGGGTGAGCGGCGGGGGGCTTGCCCCGGTGCACGGGACGGGAGGCGCGAGGGTGTCGTCGAAGACCGAGTCTGTGCGGCCCCGCTCGCGGCGCCAAGTGTCGAGCGCGGCGTTGCGCACGCAGCGGAAGAGATACGGCCGCAGATCGAGCGGCAGGGTTTCGCGTTGCAGGAGTCTTTGGAAAGCCTGGTGGATGGCGTCTTCGGCCGCCTCGCGTTGGCGGGTGATGGCCACGGCGTAGGTGTAGAGCTGATCCTGGTTCTCCGCATAGAAGGCGCGGAGTCGGTCTGGGATCGGGAGGCTCATGGGGCGGAGCGGAGGGCGGTATGCCACACCCACGTAGGAGACGTCGGTTTTTGTGCGGCCGGTTGCAGAAATTTCCGCTTCGGCGCGGCGGGGTCGGCTTCCGCGCGGGGATTCGGCGAGGCCCTCCCGGTCGACCCTGTTGCTCGGGCTTGCGGCGGGGGCAGGAAGGCGCCGGCCTCAGCGAGCGGCGGCCTGCGGCTGGGCCCCGGGCCAGTCGGTGCGGGTGCCGGGGATGTACTTGTTGCCCCATTGCGCCGCGGCGACGAGGATCGGCTTGAGGTCGCGGCACTTCGCGGTCGGCGCGTATTCGTGGCGCACCGGATTCTCCTGGTAGACTGTCTTCGCCAGGAGCTCCGCCTGCTCGAGGCGCTTCAGCCGCTCGGCCAGGATGTTCGTGGGGATGCCCTCGGGTGAGGCGAGGAAGTCGCCGAAACGGCGATGGCCCCGCAGGAGATCTCGCACGACGATCAACGTCCAGCGGTCGCCGAGCAGGTCGAGCGCGCAGGCCAGAGGGCAGTCTGAGCGGTCGTGGTCGACGGGTGGGGACGGGCGGGCTTTCACGGGCGGGACTGTGCGACCGGCGGCGGCCGGGGACAAGAGCAAGGCGTGGATGGTATATGACTTGCAAAAAGAAAGTGACGCGCTTGGGTGAGGCTTGCAAAACACAAGTAACAATGACCACCCAGCATCGCACCACCGCCATCTCCGCTGTTTCCCACGCCGACTTCGGGCCGTTCTCCGCGCTCGCCGGGCGCCCTGACGACGCGCTTTCGGGCAAGGTGTTTCTCTCGCAACCGCTCGGCCTGACCGGCTGCGAAATCAGTTTGAACCGCATCCCGGCCGGCCGCGGCTACCCCTTCAAGCACAAGCACCGCCGCAACGAGGAGGTTTTCGTCGTGGTGGGCGGGCGGGGCGTGTTCATCGCCGATGGTCGCGAAATCCCGCTGCGCGAGGGAAGCGTGGTGCGGGTGGCGCCCGAGGTGGAGCGCACGCTCGGCGCGGCGGATGATAGCCACCTCGACTATATCTGCTTCCAGGCACCGCAAGGTGGCATGCCCTACCGCTTCACGGACGACGGGGTGCCGACCTCTCCGGAAGTGCCTTTCAGCAATCCGCTCCCGCTCCCCGAGCGGCTGCGCCAGTTCTTCGCCGCGCGCTGAAGCGACTGCTTGGCGCCGCCGCATGACTGTCCTGTGGTGGGCGCATTGTCGCGGAGCGGTGTGGTGTGCGGCAGTCGCCGCAGCTTTTTCCCCCCGATGCGAACGACGATCCTCCCCCGCTCTTTCCTGCTGGCCGCCGCCCTGGGTGCGGCCGGCGCTCTCATCAGCCACGCCGCCGCGGAAGCGCGGCCGGCCTTCCTCGACTGGGCGCCCACGCCGCCGATGGGCTGGAACAGCTGGGACTGTTTCGGCACCACCGTGACCGAGGCGCAGACCAAGGAGCAGGCCGACTACATGGCCGCCCGCCTCAAGGCCCACGGCTGGCAATACATCGTTGTCGACATCCAGTGGTACGAGCCCGGCGCGACGAGCCACGACTACCGCAAGGACGCCGTGCTCACGATGGACGGCTTCGGGCGCCTCCAGCCGGCGACGAACCGCTTCCCCTCGGCCGAGGGCGGCAACGGCTTCCGCGAACTCGCGGCGTACGTGCACGGGCTCGGGCTGAAGTTCGGCATCCATCTCATGCGAGGCATCCCGCGGCAGGCTGTGGAGCGCAACCTGCCCATCCTCGGCACCGACCTGCGCGCCGCCGACATCGCCGACAAGGTCCACGTGTGTCCGTGGAACCCCGACATGTACGGCGTCGACATGGCCAAACCCGGCGCCCAGGCCTACTACGACTCCGTCTTCGCGCTCCTGGCCGAGTGGGGCGTCGACTACGTGAAGGTCGACGACCTCAGCCGACCCTACTTCCAGAACCAGCCCGAGGTGGAGGCGATCCGCCGCGCGATCGACAAGACCGGCCGCCCGATGGTGCTGAGCCTTTCGCCCGGCGCGACCGACCTGCGCGCCGCCGCCCATGTGACGACGCATGCCAACCTGTGGCGCATCAGCGACGACTTCTGGGACCGCTGGCTCTCGTTGCGCGAGCAATTCGCCAGGCTGGCCAACTGGAACCCGCACCGACGCCCCGGCGCCTGGCCGGACGCCGACATGCTGCCGCTCGGCACGCTCATGCTCGGCAAGCGCGGCACGCGTTTCACGCCCGACGAGCAGTTCACGCTCATGACGCTCTGGTCGATCGCGCGTTCGCCGCTCATGCACGGCGGCGACCTCACCAAGACCGATCCGCTCACGCTCTCCCTGCTCACCAATGACGAGGTGCTCGCCGTGAACCAGCGCAGCACCGAGAACCGCCCGCTCTTCGACCGCGACGGCCTGATCGCCTGGACGGCGAAGGATCCGGCCAACGGCGACACCTACCTCGCGCTTTTCAACGCTCGCGACCGCGTGCGCCTCACGCCGGCCAACGCGCGGCACGATTCCGGTGCGGTGCGCAGCGACGCCGGAGTTGAAAGTGCGATCGACGTCGACGTGCGCGACGGCCGGGCGCTCTTCCTCGTCGCCGAGCCGGCGGGCGAGTTCGACGGCTTCGTCTCGGTCCAGTGGCGCGAACCGCGCTGGGTGCTGGCCGACGGCACCGAACGCTCGCTTCTTGGCACCGCGTGGACGCACGTCGACGCCCAGTGGGACAGCGGCGGGGAGCGCAAGGACGCCGCCGGCCGCGCGATCGGCGTGGGGGCGTTGGCGGCGGCAGTCTTCGAATACGCCGTGCCGGCCGGGGCGGTGTGGTTCCGCGCTACCGCCGTCGCGGAGCGCCAGCCGGCGCACGAGACGCCGAGAGCGGTACGGTTCCTCACGGTCGTCGGCACGGAGGCGAACACCGGCACCGGCGCCGGGGTGCCGGTCGAGGTCGACCTCGCGGCGCTGGTCGGCGGCGGACCGGTGCGGGTGCGCGACCTGTGGTTGCGCACCGACCTCGGCGAACGTTCCGGCGCCTTCGCGCCGGAGGTGCCCTATCACGGGGCCAAGCTGTACCGGCTGGCTCCGGTCGCAAAGCCGTAGCGGCTTCCGCCGGCGCCGGCGTCAATGGTCAGAAGTAGACGCCGCCGCCCAAGAGGCGCTCGCCGTCGTGCAGCGCGAGGATCTGGCCGGCGGCAAGGCCGCGCTGCGGTTCGCGGAAATGGACGAGCGCGGTGCCGTCGGGCTGCGGTTCGAAACGGAGCGCGACGCGCGGGTCGCGGTAGCGCACGCGGCCCTCGAGGTCGCGGGCGGTTGTCACCGGTTCCCCGATCCAGCTGAGCGCGTGGACGCGCACGCTGGTCGTGTGCAGGCCGAGCGCGTCCGGCCCATCGAAGTCGACGAGCAGGGCGCGGTCCTCGGCGCGTTTGGCGACGACGACGTAGGCCTTGTTGTCGGTGTTGGAGGGGATGCCGATGCCCTTGCGCTGGCCGAGGGTGAAAAGGTGGAGGCCGCGGTGCTCGCCGAGTATCCGACCATCGGTGGCGCGGACGATGGGCCCGGGGGCGTCGGGCACGTAGGCGCGGAGGAAGTCCTGCATGCGCACCTGGCCGATGAAGCAGATACCCTGGCTGTCCTTCTTGGCGGCGTTGGGCAGACCGCCGGCGGCGGCGAGGGCGCGGACCTCGGGCTTGGTGAGGTCGCCGAGCGGAAAACGAGCGGCGGCGAGTTGGTCCTGCCGGAGCAGCGCCAGGAAGTAGGACTGGTCCTTGTTCTTGTCGGCGCCTTCGTGGAGCTGGAAGCGGTCGACGGTGAGCGGTGGGCAGTGACCGGTGACCGGCAACTGGTCACTGGCCACCGGCAACCGGCGGGCGTAATGGCCGGTGGCGACGGCGTCGAAGCCGTGGTCGTGGGCCCATTGGAGGAACACGCCGAACTTGATCTCGCGGTTGCACATCACGTCTGGATTCGGCGTGAGGCCGCGGCGGTAGCCATCGAGGAGGTAGTCGACGATGCGCGAGCGGTACTCGTGCATGAGGTTGACGACGCGGAACTCGATGCCGAGGCGCTCGGCGGAGGCGCGGGCGTCGTCGATGTCCTGCTGCCAGGGGCACTCGCCGATCACGTTGTCCTCGTTGATCCAGTTCTTCATGTACGCGCCGACGAGCTCGTGGCCTTCGCGCTGCAGAAGCAGGGCAGCCACCGAGCTGTCGACTCCGCCGGACATGGCGACGAGGATGCGCATGGTGTTCGGGGTCACGCTGGAAACGCCGCGCGGCGAGTCCAGCGCGGAAGCGGGCGCGGTGGTTTGCGGAGGCGCGGCGGGAACGCACTCCTCGGCCTCGCGCCATCGGGGGACCGAGGTGGACCGCGTCGCCTTGTCTCCGGCCCAAGCAGCGTCCAACGCGGTCGCGTGCATGAGACGCGGCGGACGGCGTTGGTGGCGGAAAATGGGCTCTTTCGCAGGCTGAGTCCATGACCCGCTTGAGGACAAACGGGTTCGCTTGGAGGCGGCGTTAGCGCAGACTCAGCTGGCGACGCAGCCAGGCGGTGCGGTCGAGGCGGATCGCCGGGACCTCGGTCATCGCGTGGCTGGCGCCGCCGTAGACAGCGAGCTGCTTGCTCCCGACCGTGGCGCTGAAGAACTCGAGCGCCTTCACCAGCGGCACGTACTTGTCGTGTTCGGCGTATTGATGCAGGAAGGTGGCGTGGCCGGTATGGGCGAGGTAGTCCTTCAACTCGACAGCGCGCATGTCGGCCACGTAGGCGTCCATTGTTTCGGGTTTCGCCACGTAGAACGCCCAATCGAGCAGGCTGGGCGTGCCGGCGATCAGCACGTAGTTCGGCACGCGCCGGTCGACGCCGGCAAGGATGACGGCATGCATGGCGCCATAGTCGTGGGCGACGATGGCGGTACGGGCGGCGTCCACGCCGGGCTCGGCGAACAACACGTCGAGCGCGCGGCGAAGCGCCACGACCTGTGCGATCGAGTCGGCGCGGTCGCGTTCGAAGCGACGCTGGCGGTACCAGTCGGGCTGGGCCCACATCGTGTCGACGAGCAGGGAGACGACGCCCTCGCGCGCCAAGGCGGTGGCTTCGGCGAGAAACTGGGTGCGGTTGGTGGTCTCGGGATGGCCGAGCCAGTGGACCCAGAGCACGGCGGCGAACGGTCCTGCGCCGCTCGGGCGGACGAGAAAGGCCGGTACGGCTGGTTGGTTCGGTCCGGCGAGGGCGAGCTCGAGATCGGCGACGGTGACGCCCTCGGCGGTATTCGAACCTCGGATGATCGGTGCGGGCGCGGGCGCGCCGGGGTAGGTGAACAGCGCGGGGTCGATCGGCGGGGGCATCGGAGCGGGTTCGGTGGCGCGGAGGGTGGCGGAGAGCGCAAGCAAGAGGAGGGCGAGACTGGAGCGCATGGTGGGTGGGCGAGCGGATTCGAGGAGGGACACCGGGGTGGATGAGGTGGCGTGGGACAAAGCGGAACGTCTCAGGGGGAGAATGCCGTTGATCCCCAAACTCCCCGCGGTGTTGGTTGCTTGGCTGGGCCGGTCCACTGCCGAAGGCTTCGGTGCCGGGGTTGCGCCCTGCTGTTCTCCCGGTGTCCCGCTGCCTAGCGTGGCGGCGTGAGCGCGGCGCGCAGGGCGCGGGCTTCGGCGAGGAGCTCGCCGGCGGCGGCGCGGGTCTCGGGTGCGGCCGGCGAGGGGAGGGCCGGCGGCGCGGCGCGTGGGAGGGCGCGGGGCTCGTCGGAGTCGCCGAGGCCGGTCTCGCGGAAAAGCCGGAGACGTTCGAGGATGAGGTCGCGGATCTCGGTGGCGTTGGCCACGCCGCGGAACACGCCGGTGTGGAGCGACTCGCCGTGCTTCTTGTCGTCGTGCTGGTCGCCGCCGCCGCCGGCGGACTGCACGCGCACATCCGCGAGGCCGAGCAGGCGCTGGAGGGGGCCCTGATGGACGACGACCTGCTGGAGGTTGGCGAAACTCATGGTCGACTCGAGAACCGAGATGAGGCCGTGGCGGATACGCAGGCTGCGGTCGGTGACGATGTACCAATGTTGCTCGTATTCGAGGCGCACGGCCGCGTAGCTGAAGGGCAGCTGGGCGAGGAAGACGAGCACGGCGCCGATCTTGAAGACGTGCGCGACCATGAGCACCCAAGGCGGCAGCCCGGCGGCGGAGCGCGCCGCCTGGTGGAACGGGGCGAGGGCGCGGTCTCGGGGGGATGGTTTGGCCCGCCGGGTGGTGGCGGGCGCGGCTTGCGCCGGGGCGTCGGCCGGCGCGACGGCGGCGGTCGACGGCGGCTGGGCACGGACCTGCTCGATCTCGGCCTCCACGGCGAAGAGGAACACGATCGAGAGCCCGAGACCGAAGGCGGCGCCGGCCTGGGCGAGCAGCCACTCGACGAGGCGCAGGCGGTAGAAGTTCGGCGCGGCGCGGAAGATCCGCACCGAGCCAGGTGCCCCCAGGGGCGGGGTGGGCTCCGCGGGCACGCGCAGGGCGCGGAGCACGAGCGAGCGGATACGGTCAAACATCGGCGGAGGGCGCGGAGCCCGGTTGGCGTTGGGCGAGGAGACGGCGGGTTTCGCGCAGTTCGGCGGCGACTTCGCGCAGCGCGGCGGCGAGTTCGGCGTCGGCTCCCGGGGCGGTGGCCGCGGGCGGTGTCGACGGGGCGGCCGGGTGGTGGGCGGGATCCTTCACGCCGCGCATGCGGTGGTAGAGAAAATCGCGCACGGCCTCGTACTCCTTGAGGCCCTCGAGGGTCATCTCGGCGCCGGAGCTGCCGCTGGCGGTCTGGACGAGCACGCGGGCTAGGCCGAGCCAGCGTTCGACGAAGTTGGCCCGCAGGTGGATGTCCTGGATGCGCGCGTAGCTGATGATGACCTCGCGCCGGAAGAGGATGCCCCAGCGCATGGAGATGCCTTCGTCGGTGAAGGTGTAGCGCATGGTGTGGTACCGGAAATACAGGACCACGGCCATCACCGGGTAGAGCGGTGGCACGGTCAGCGCGGAGACGAGGTAGTAGGTGAGCAGGTCGCGATGCGGCCGGGTGATCGCGAGGATGGCGGCGTCGGAGGGCGGCGTTTGCACGGGAGCGGTCTGGCAGGGGGCGGGGGCGGAGACAACAGCGCAGCGGCGGGGCCCAATCCGGTGCGTTTTCGGTCCCGGCTTGCGTGCGGGCCGGCGGCGCCGCCAGCTTCGACGGGGATGAAGACGTTTTTCGGTCTCGTGCTCGTCGCCGCCGGGGTCTGGCTGTTCCACGCCGGCTGGGTCATGCGGGACACGTTCAAGGGCCGGACGCAGCGGACGCTCGCCAGTGTGGCGCGCTCCATCGACGGCGAGACGCGCGTGCCCGAGCACTCGTGGTACATGATCGCCGGCGGCGTGGTGGGACTCGCCGGCGCCGGTGTGCTCTTCGCCGGGCGGAAGCGGTGAGGGGGCGGCTGGCGAAGCAGCCGGAGGGAGCGAATGGGGTGGATAGGGTCGATGGGCCCGCCACGACCCGCGGGAGCGGCCCCGGCCGACTCCCTTGTTCAGGCCAGCGGCAAGTTCCCTTGCTGGCCGGGACTGGTGGCGATGGCCTGCAGGCCGATGGCTTCCCAGCCCTTTGAGGTGAGCACGCGGCCCTGCGCGGTGCGCTGGAGGTAGCCTTCCTGGATGAGGTACGGCTCGTGCACCTCCTCGAGCGTCTCGGCCTCCTCGCCCACGGCGACGGCGACCGTGCCGAGCCCAACCGGGCCACCGCGGTACGACTCCGCCATCAGGCGCAGGATACGCTTGTCCATCTCGTCGAGCCCGCGGAGGTCGATCTCCAGGAGCTCCAGCGCGGCGGCGGCGACGGGCTGCGTGATCTTCCCCTTCGCCTTTTCCTGCGCGTAGTCGCGCACGAAGTTGACGAGGTTGTTCACGATGCGCGGCGTGCCGCGGGAGCGCGCGGCGATCTCCTTCGCGCCGCCCTCGTCGATCGGGACGTTGAGCAGCTTGCAGGTGCGGTTGACGATCGTGAGCAGGTCGTCGCGGTTGTAGAAATCGAGGCGCGTGTTGAGCGTGAAACGGCTGCGCAGCGGCGCGGTGAGCAGGCCGGCGCGCGTGGTGGCGCCGACGAGCGTGAAACGCGGGAGCGAGAGGCGGACGCTGCGGGCGTTCGGCCCCTGGTCGATCATGATGTCGAGGCGGAAGTCCTCCATCGCGCTGTAGAGGTACTCCTCGACGGTCT
>JAEXPQ010000046.1 GCA_023446735.1 Verrucomicrobiota bacterium | reverse complement strand
GCACCGAGGCATGGCTGCCGACGAGCACGCCCTCGCCCAGCACCACCCCGCCGGTGATGTCCACATGGCAATGCAACTGGCACCAGTCGCCCACGACCGCGTCGTGCGCGACCGTCGAGTGGAGATTGACGGCCACGTGGTCGCCAAGACGAGCGTTCGCCGTCACCACCGTGTGAGGACACAGGATCACGCCCTCGCCCAGCACCGCGGACTTCGCCACGACCGCCGAGGGATGGATCACGCGGGTGAAGATCGCCCCCTTGGCGCGGAGCACCCCCACGCACCGCCGCTTCGCGGCGACGTTGCCCATCGCACAGACAAACACATCGTCCAACCCGGGCCGATGGGAGCCGACCGGGCCGAGCACCGTGGCCTCCGCACCGGTGCCATCGAGCGCCCGCGGATTGTCGTCGAGAAAACCCTTCACGATCCAGTCGCGACCGTGCGCCGCCGATTGGCAGGCCCAGTCGAGCACCTCGCGGCCGAAACCACCCGCACCGACGATCAGCAACTGTCTCATGGCGGAGAAACGCTCCGGCTCTTCTTGAGGTTCCGGGTCGCCGTCACGGCGGACACGAGCCGCACCGTGGCCGGAAGTTTGTGCCGCGGCAGGCGATCGCCCGCAAAATCGTGCAAGGCCCGTTTCACCGCCACCGCGTCCGCCTCCGGTCCGCGCCAGACGACCTCCGCGGCGACTACCTGACCGAGGAGCGCGTTGCGCTCCGCGTGCACGCGGCAGTCGGCCACCTGCGGATGCGTCTGCAACACTCCCTCGACCTCGGCGGGGAGGACCTTCTCGCCGCCGACGTTGATCAGCTCCTCGCGCCGCCCGAGCACGCGCACGGAACCGTCGGGCAGCCGTTCCGCGAGGTCTCCGGTGCGAAACCAGCCGTCGCGACCGAGGCCGCCCGCTTCGCCGGCGAGATAGCCGAGCGCTTGCGCGGGGCTGCGTACCCAAAGCTCGGCATCGACGATCTTCCACTGGAAACCAGCCGCATCGTCGCCCAGCACCAAGCCCGCCCCCGACTCGACGACCGGCAACGCGCCCGTCTCGCTCGTGCCGAAGCGCTGGACGAAATCGACCTTCGGCAGCGCCGAACGCAGCCGCGCGAGCAGGCCCACGCTCATCGGCTCGGCGCCGTACGGCACGATGCGCAGCGAGCCGAGCGCATGGTTGCGATGCGCTTCGGCGGCGAGCAACAGGTTCAGGAAACTCGGGGTCGCGGGCATCACTTCCACGCCATGGCGTTCAACCGCGGCCGCCACGGTCTCGGGGGTGATCTCCGCCGGCGGAGCGACGAGCACATGGCCGCTGCCGAGCGCGCGCCAAGCCATGTCCAGTCCTCCAATGTGGTCGAAGCGCATCAGCGGCATGATGCGGCGCGCCGCGCTCTGTTTGACCGGCACCGTCGCCAGCAAGGCCGCGAGATCGTGCAGCACGAGCTTCGGCGCACCGCTGGTGCCGCCCGTGGCGAGGATCAAGCCCGGCCGGCCCGCGGTGCGCAGCGGCTCCAGCAGACGCGCCGCCTCCGCCGAGGGCTCGCTCGCCGGCAACGCGGCGAGCGCCATGCCGTTGGTGCGCCAACGCGGCGCGGCGTGCCGCCGCCAGGTTTCGAGCTCGCCCTCCCGTTCCGCGCGCAACGGCGCCACGACCGCACCGGCCAGCGCCGCGCCGAACAACCACGCGAGCGCCTCGAAGGTCGCCTCGCCAGGGGTGAGCACGATGTCGCCGGGCTTCACCCCGGCGCCCGCACAGGCGCCTTGGGCCGCCCGCACCGCAGAGCCGAGCTCCCGCCAAGTGCGCACGCACCGGTCGTCGACCCAGAGGTCGCGCATGGCGCGGCGCTCGATCAAGGTGAGCAGGAAGGCGGGACTGAGGACCTCGTTGTCGGGCATCGGGAGGCGTCGATCTTCAGCCGGTCACCCCGCCGAGGTAAAGCACCTGTCCGGTGACAAATTCGCTAGATGGCGACAGGAAGAACTCCACCACGTTGGCCACATCCCCCACGGTGCCGAAGCGTCGGATGGCCTGGCGGCCGAGCAACGCCTCCATCTTCGCCGCAGGCACGTTCTTGACCAGGTCGGTCGGGACGGGAGTCGGTCCCACGGCGTTGACGGTCACTCCGGTGCCCCCTAGCTCGCGGGCCAGCACCTGGGTGAACGATTCGACCGCGGCCTTGCTGGCGGCATAGAGCGCCTCGCCCTCGAGGCGCAACGGCGTCGCCACGGTCGAGAAGTTCACGATCCGCCCCTGCTTGCGGCGCACCATCGTCTTCGCAACCTCGCGACAAAACAGGAAGGTGCCCTGGAAATTGGTCGCCATGATGGCCTGCGCGGTCGCGGCGGGGGTGAGCAACGCGTGGTTCATCGCGGCGATGCCGGCGTTGTTGATCAACGCATCGATCCGACCGAAACGCCGCACCACCTCGCGGACCATCGCCACCACCGCCTTCTCGTCGGCCACCTCGAGCGACCAATGCGCATAGCGACGGTGCCGGAGCGTCGCGGGTCCGCGGCTGCAACCGCAGACCGTGGCGCCGTCCTTCAGGAAATGTTCCGCCAGACCTCGCCCGATGCCACGGCTTGTGCCGGTGATGAGGATGACGCGCTCGGTGCGTTTCATGGGAACGAGGGAACGGCGCCGACGCTCACTCGGCGAGCAACTCGGCCACATACGCGGCCAAGGTCTCCACATCGCGAAACGGCGACCGCGCCCGACTCATCGCCTGTTCGCTCGCCAGCACCACCTCTCGACCGAACTCCTCGGCAAGGCGGTATTCGAGGTCGGAGAGAAAGTTCACCAGCGCGAGACTGTCGAGCGCGCCGGCTGCTCCGAAGATCGCGGGATTGGCGCCGCTCCGCGCCACCTCCGGCAACGTGGCCACGATCAAGCGCCGGACAGATTCGGTTGATGCGGGTTTGCGCAAAGCCATGGGGACGGGCCGCAGCCTCTTCTCGGTGACGAGCAGTGTCGAGGGAGGAGTTTGCGGCACGGTGGCGGTGCGAGTTCAGAGTTCAGAGTTCGGAGTTCTGGGCTCCAAGGACGCGAGGCCCGCGAGTCCGAAGGTTTCGCGACACGCGCAACCTCACCGCTGGCCCTTCGGGCGCAGTTTCGGCATCGTCGCTTCGCCGGGGGCGGAAATCCCCTCCTTCGAACAAACCAGCGCCAACGTCCGCCAGAGGATCTTGAGATCGAGCCAGAACGTGCGATTGGCCGCGTACCAGGCATCGAGTTGCAGACGCTCGTCCCAGGTGGTCGCGTTGCGCCCGTGGATCTGGGCCCAACCGGTCAATCCCGGCCGCACCTCGTGCCGCCGCGCCTCCTCCGGGGTGTAGTAGTCGAGGTATTCGACGAGCAACGGCCGCGGCCCGACGAGGCTCATGTCGCCGCGCAGGATGTTCCACAGTTCGGGCAACTCATCGAGACTGGAGCCGCGCAGCCAAAGCCCGAACGGCGTGAGCCGCTCCGCATCGGCCAACGTTCGCCCGTCGGGCCCGTTGGCGTCGCGCATCGAACGGAACTTCACGCACGTGAAGATCCGCCCGCCCAGCCCCGGTCGCTGTTGGCGAAACAAGACCGGCGAACCAAGCTTCCCGCGCACCGCCACCGCCACGGCGATCAACACCGGCGCGAGCAAAAGCAACAGCACCGCCGCCGCGCAGAAGTCGAAGAGACGTTTCACGCAGGAATCGCGGACGACAGATGACCGAGGACGGACGACAGAAATCGAGGCAAAACCGGCATCTCCAAAGATGACCCTATTCGCCGCTAAAGGAACCTGCCTGGGCAATCATCTTCCCGAGCATGCGACCGATCTGGTCGCTCTCCAGCATCAGCTCACCGAGACGTTGTTGCGCCAAATATCCGTACGCATTCGATCGCAGCAGCCAGTGTCTGGTCTCATTGAGCTCGCCGTCCGCGTCCGTCAGCTTGGCGACGAAATGCGCGGGATAGCGACGCTTCGCCCAGCTTTCGGCTATGTTGGCCCCCACCGATCGCGATGCCCGCCGAATCTGGTCCGTTAGCGAATAGAGCTCCTCTTTCGGCCAACGTTTCGTCTCCTCGAAAACCGCCAGATCCAAGGAGCACGCCGCCTGATAGACCCGCAGCTGCTCGAACCGCTCGATCCGTTCGCTCATGCCGTGATGTTGGACTTCCGCACCCGCCGGTCCACTCCGATTCGCCTACGTTGCGCCGCCCCCTGCTTTCCGGCCCCGCGTTTCAGGCCTCAAGTATCCAACGCCCCCGCCTACTGTCCGCCCCCAGTCATCCGCCGTCCGTCGTCTGGTGCCCGTCGTCCGCCCTCCGTCGTCAGTCCTCTGTCGTCTGGACCGCGCGCAGCGTGATCCCCGCCACCTCCGCCCAGTCGCCGCCGAACTGCCGGGTCACGGTCACGCCGACCACCACGTACTTCGCCTGCCGCGGCGCCATGTCGGCCAAGGTCACGGTCCGCCACGCACTCTCGCCCTTCGGCAACGCCACCGTGCGGTACTCGCCGACCAACGCGCCTCCGGCGTCGACAAACGCCAACGTCAGCGCCACGTCGTTGCCCGGGCTGCTCCGCCCGCGCAACAGCGCCTCCGCCACATGGAGACACCCCGGCTGCGCCTCGTGCGCCTGATTGAGCTGCGTGTCCCAGGCGCCCTCGATTCGCAGCGTGCGCGTCCCGAGCACCGGAGTCCCGAGCGCGACCCGTCCCTGTTCCGTGGGCGCCGCATGCAGCTCCCAGCCCGCCGGGATCTCACCCGACTTCGGATACAGAAAACGCGGCGCGTGGCCTCCGGGCACCGTCGTGGCGAACGAGCCGTTCTGCACCAGGTTCTCCGCGCGGCGGATGCGTCCGTCGCTGTACGCCGCGGCCAGCGCCGTCCAATGCGCCGGCACCGTCGCTCCCGCGATGGTCGCCTCCGCGAGCGCCGTCAGCGGCGCCACACGGTCCTTTCTCCCGAGCACGGCGAGCAGTCGCGGCACCGGGTCGTTGCGGAGCAGGTAACCGCCGTTGGCGGTGCACAGCGCCCCGGTATCCGCCGCTTCCTGCAAGGCCCGCTGCAGTTCGCCGCGCGCCCGCAGCAGCGCGGACAACCGGTCGCCTAGCTCCGCCGGCCCCAGCGCAGACGCCGAATCCGCAGCGAGCTCCGAGCGCAACGCCTCATGCACGACCGCCGCCTCCGACACCGCAAAGGCGCGGCTGGTGAGGGCGACGCGGGCCGCGTGCTGGGGCGCCGGCTGTAGGGTCGGACCTTGCGTCCGAACCGCATTCGAACCGGAAGGTCCGCCGGCAAGCGGCGACCCTACGTCCGGTTCGGCGCCTGCATTTCGCTCTCCGCGTTCCGCCATCGCCGCGGCTTCCTCGAGCAGCCCTCGCAACTCGCGACAAACCTCGGGCGAGAACAGCCGCACCTGGTCGGCCTGCTGGTAGTATTTGATCCACCACGGCGGTCCCTCCTGCGCCATCCAGACCTCCTCGCAACGCCGGAAGAAGCGCCGCATCGGCTCCGCGGCCGGACCGTACCAGCCGGTGAAGAAATCATCTTCGAGCTCCGCCACGGGCCGGTCGGGCTCCCACAACAGCTTGGCCATCATCCAAACCTTGAACGAATCGAAACCCGCATGCGGGCCAGTGTCGGCGATGTAGCCCCGCGCCCCGCGCCACCAACCCTCGTGGATCGCCTCCGCGATCGCTCGGTTGGCCTGCCGCGGTACCACGAACGCATTTCCGTATGCGTACTCCCACAACCCATAGGCGCGCACGCCCGAGCGGCTCCAGCACGACATCAACTCGTAGTCGGCCGCACGGTATTCCGGATCATAGAACTGGGTGCGATCAGTCGTCACGTACGGCACCACGCGCGCGTCGACGGCGAAGGGCGGCGGATTCTCGCCCCAGAAGTACGCGAGGCACCCGAGGTAGCGGTTGTCCAGCCCCTCGTGCCGTCGCAGCGCCGTCGCAGCGCGGTTCATGAACCCGAAGAGCAGCGGCGAATAGTCGGGCATGCCGCGGAAGTACCGCAGCGGTTCGACCGCCGCGCGCGTACCGTCGCCTTGGTCGAAACGCACGGTGTCGTTCATCCCGAGCGAGAAGCTCGCCCGCCCCGGCTCGCGCGCCAACGCCGCCGCGGCCTGCGCGGCCGCGTACTCGGCCACGTCGGACCGGGACAGGTCGGGCTGCCAGTGATAATCGCCACCACCCCGCGGACGTCGCCGCTCACCGCGCACAGTCCCGAACCAGTCCGGATGTGCATCGTAGAGCTCAGGGGTGAAGATCTTGTCGAGGTGGTGGCTGTACTCGAGGCGACCACGCAAACCGTTGCGCCGACACCAGTCGACCCACTCAGCCGTACCCGAGCCGCTGATCTCGCGCGAGACATACGCCGGCTCCCGAACCACGGCCAGATCGGGCAGCGTCCAGGCGTCGCGCCGCGGGATGACTTCGCCCACCGCACCCGGGGCATACCAGCGCACGCCACCCTGCCGTTCGAGCAACCACGCCACCGCGTTGGCAGTGGCCTCGGGCGTCGCTCCCTCCACAAAAACCCGCTCGCCGACGGTGCGAATACGAAAGCCATCCGGGCCGATCTCGCCCGACCTCGGAGCCAACAGATCGCGTGCGGGTCGCAACACCAGCAGAGCCTTCGCCGCCGCCCGCGTCCGCCCCACGAAAAAGCCCGCGCCCTGCCCCACCGCTTCCGTTCGAATCGGCCACTCGACGCCCGACATCGCCCCGAGCACACGGGCCAACTC
Source organism: Verrucomicrobiota bacterium (assembly GCA_023446735.1). Taxonomy (GTDB): domain Bacteria; phylum Verrucomicrobiota; class Verrucomicrobiia; order Opitutales; family Opitutaceae; genus CAJCBL01. Next base: position 26,805 of record JAEXPQ010000046.1, on the reverse strand, counting down.
TTCAGCCGCAGCGCGCTCGTCGGCATTCGCCTCTGCCGCCACGATCACCGGCAACAACGCCCGCCCGTCGGCGAACACGACCGTGTCCGCGCGCAGCCCCGCTACCAACACCAGCCCAAGCCCGACGAGGATCGTTCTCGTTCGCATGCTCCTCCTCTGTCTCCGCGCACCAGCCCCCTTCACAGTTGCGGCGCGGCTCACCAGCGACTTCCGGTCGGAAGCGCCCGCCGCGCTATGCCCCTCCCGACGGGCAGGCGGCCCGCGCCGTCCTACGCGCCCCGCGCCGCGCGGCGCTCGCGGTTCGACACGAAGGCGAACAACCCGCCGAGCGTGACGAGCGGCACCAGCCAAGCGGCCCATGCGGCTCCGGGAGCCTCACATACCCACAGCCATGCGGCCGCGAACGAGACGCCCGCCCATCCGGCATAGAGCCGGCTCACTGGAGCATGCTTCCAGCCCGATTGGGTAAGCCGCTGGTATAGGTGACTGCGGTGCGCCTGCCAGACCTTCTCACGTTTCGCCAAGCGTCGGACAAAGGTCAGCACGCCATCGCCCACGAAGGGCCAGACCACGAGTCCCCCGAAGACCGGCCAACTCCCGGCCACATCGGGCGCCTCGCGCACGGCCACCAGCGGCACCGCCGCGAAGAGAAACCCGAGGAACGCGCTGCCCACGTCGCCCATGAAGATCTTCGCCGGCGACCAGTTGTGCACAAGAAAGCCGGCACAACCGCCCGCAAGCGCCGCGCCAAGGCATGCGGTTGCTGGAGCATCGAAGACACGCCCCGCCAGCCACCACCCCAGCCCGGCCACCACGCCCTGCACACCGGCGATGCCATCGATGCCGTCCATGAAGTTGTAGACGTTCGTCAGGCCCACGATCCACAGCAGCGTGAGGGCGAGCCCGGCCCAACCGAGCAAGCTCACCACGCCCCCGAAGGGCACCTCCACGTCCGTGAACGCGCCGACCGCCCAGACGACGGTCCCCGCCGCGGCGAAATGGCAGACGAACCGCAAGCCCGCCCCCAGCGACTTGAAATCGTCCCGCAGGCTGATCGCCGCGATGAAGAGCGCGCTCAGCAGGATGGCGAGAAGCTGGTGCGGCGCCACGACCGCGGCCGTCGTGGGACGCGAGACGCAAGGAGCGCATGGATCCGCCACCGCAGGCTCCTTCCGCCCTCCGTCATCTGCCATCTGCCCTTTGCCGTCCATCATCCGCCATCCAACGTCCATCTGCCGTCCGTCGCCCAGGGCGGCCCACAACGCGATGGCCAGCGTGATCGCGACCACGAAGCCAATACCGCCGCCGCGCGGCGTCACGCGGGTGTGCGAACTGCGAGCGTTGGGCCGGTCCAGCAGCCCAATCCGCGGCGCGAGCCGGATCAATTGTCCAACCAGCAGCCACGTGAGCAACGCGGTGCCGGCGCCGACAGAGGCGAGGAGGAGGGGGCGCGAGTCCATGGAGCGAGGGTGGGAGCAGCGGAGGACAGAGGACGGAGGTGTCAGGGTGACAGAGACCGGACAGCGGACGTTGGACTGACTACGGACGACGGAAAACTGACGACGGAGGACGGACGACGGAGGGCGGAGGTTCGCCTCTCGCTCCCGGCCGAACACCACTCGCAACCTCAGCGTCCGGGCTTTCCTGCGGCAGCACCCACTCCGCGCACGATCTCCGGCATCGTCTCGCGCAAGGTGTGGCGCGGCCTCCAACCAAGGTCACGCTGCAGCTTGGCCGAGGTGTACCAGGCGCTGCTTGTGAGCTTCGCGAGCGCATCGGAATCGAACACGAAGCGCCGACCGCGGATCTTGCCGATGAGATCCCCTACCCGACCGAGCAGCTTCAGGACCCACAACGGGACCGTCCAGCCCGGCACCCTCTTCCCGGCCGCGGTGCAGATCCACTCGAAGAGCTGGCGCGTCGAAAACGGTTCGTTGTCGGCCGCGATAAAAACCTGGCCCTTCGCGGCAGGATGCTCGGCAGCCAACAGGGCTGCTCCGATCACATCGTCGATGTGCACCATCGAGCGTTTGTTGCCCACTTCGGGCAAGGGAGGGAACCTCCCCCGTTTCACCGCCTCGATCATCTTGTCGAGATTGCCCTTGGGCGTCGGCCCGTAGACCAGGCACGGTCGAATCACCACGGGATGTGGCACGTATCCGCCTTCCAGCACGAGCTTCTCCGCAGCGCGTTTGGATTGACCGTACGGAGTGTCGGGCGGCGCGGCGCAGGTCTCGTCCAGCGGGGCGAGCGGCGCGCCGGGTTTGGAGTTTCCGGTTTCGGGTTTCCGGTCTCCGGTCACTCCGCCCTCCGTCATCCGTCGTCCCATTACTCCGTCGTCTGCCCTCCGACCTCCGTCTTCCGCGGTCCTGTTACTCGCCACTCTGTCACCTGTTACGGACGCTCGGTTATCCGTCATCCGCCCTCCGTCGTCCGTCGTCTGTCGACCGTCGTCGCGGCGGTCTCCGGCGGCCTTGACCGTGCTGAACAGCACAAAGGCCCGCACGCCGGCGCGCTGCGCGGCCTCGAGCATGCGCCGGGTGCCCTCGGTGTTGATCCGCAAATACTCGGCCTCGTCCTGCGCCACCTCGGCTAAGGAATGCGCCTTGCCGGCCAAATGGATGATCGTGTCGATCCCCGCGGGTAGATCGATCGGCTCGTCCTTCGTGATGTCGGCAATGAGCCAGGCCGAGGACTGAGTTACAGGTTGCAGGTGGCAAGGTGACAGGACGCCGGAACACTCCGTACTCTTGTCACTTTGTACCCTGTTACCTGTCACTTCGCCCGGCTCCGCTGTGCGATCCAGTCCGATCACGCGCCAACCCGAGGCCTGCGCCCCAACCGTCATGCGCCTTCCGATGAACCCGGCGGCGCCGGTGATGAGGAGGGTTTTCATCTCAAGGAGTAGCGGGTAGCGAGTATACCGAGCAGAAACGAAAGTCCGTCGGCACCTAACTTTCCAACTTTCGTACCTGTCACTTGTCGTCAGGAACCGTCAGTCCACCCAGCAACTCCCGCCAACGGGCGGCCAGCACCGTCTGGTCGTAGCACTCGCGAGCGGCACGCCAAGCATTGCGGCGCTTCGCCAGCACCTCTTCGGAACGCGCCGGCAACGATTCCATCACCGCACGCAGGCCGGCCACATCACCGGGCGTGACCACCCAGCCGCAATCGTGCCGCAAGACCGTGTCGGCGAGGTCGGCCTGCCGCGGACAAACCGCGAGGATGGCCTGCCCGGCCGCCATGGCGCTGTAGGTCTTGCTCGGCATCACGATGCCCTCGGCACCGGGCTTCATCGTCACCAACGCCACATCGGCTTGGGCCATGGCATGGAGCCACTCTCCTTCCGGCAGACTCCCGCCCAAACTCAAACCCGGAATCATGCCGCCTCCCCCGAGTTTGCTCGCGAGTTCCGTGAAGCCCGCTCCGTTGCCCCGGAAGCTCACTTGCACTCCCTTCGGAACACCGCCTGCCAATGCGCCCGCAATGGTGTCGACATCATGCATCCGCCCGAAGTTGCCACAGTAGAGGAGCCGAACCGGCTCGCCGGCAGCGCGAGACCGCGGCTCCCGTTCGGCAAACGGGGCGGCATCGCAGCCGACTGGTATCACCACGCACCGGGGAATCGGTCCGAACTTCGACTCGGCGAAAGCCAACAACTTGTCGCCAAGGAAGACATTCGCGGCCGCACCGTCGAACATCGACCGGACCCAGCGGCGCAGCCAGCGTTCGCCCGGCGAGCCGGGCTTCAGTTTGCCGGCCAGCACGAGTACGTCCGGAAACAGATCGAACATCCAGTGCACAACCGGAATGCCGCGTTTGCGGGCCGAGCGCATCGCAATCCACGGAGCATAAAAGGTGTTGGTGCAGACCACAAGGGCCTGCGGTGCAGCCTCCTTGCGCACCCGCCGGCGAAGCTGCACGGGGTACCCCACATAACAACGCCACCGCATCCGTAGCCGGGCGAGTGTACCCCGCGCCTGCCGGTACTCGCTCTCGGTCACCGCAAAGCGCTGGCAGGCTGATATCCCAGTAGGGTCGGACCTTGTGTCCGTACCGCATCCGAGACTCCGCGGAGGGTCGCCGCTCGCCGACGCATCGTGCTCTGTTTTCAGTCCTCGGTCTGCGGTCGTCCGATCGCCGTCGTCTGACCTCCGCCCTCCGGCCTCTGCCACCTGTCGGCGGCCCTCCGTAGTTGCACCGCAGAGCTCGCGCACCAGCCCCTTGAGAAAGGCGCTATACTCGACCGAGGACCAGAACTCAAAACGGTCGTTCATTCCGCGGGAAGCAAATCGTGAATTGAGGCACGTACATCAAGTGTAGTGTCCCATACATAGGTCGTCATAAGCGCGGCGGACGGTGTTTGGCTTGGCAGCGAACTGGTTTGACCGGTCCAAGGCGCTGACGGGGGAGGGCGACCTTCTCGATGATGCGTTCGACACTGGCAGTCCACACGAAGGGCGTCGCCGTAGTGTTCCACGCGGCGAGGAACTCGTCGATGCAACGTTGCAACTCGCGCACGCTGCGGAAGGTGCCGCAGCGCACGGCCTTGGGGTTGAGCTCTGCGACCGAGCGTTCGATCAGGTTGAGCCAGCTCGAGTTGGTAGGGATGAAGTGCAGCAGGAACCGTGGGTGTCACGTCAGAGCGCACCAGACGCAGGCGTGGCCGTGCGTGCCCTAGGTGTCGAGGAGCAGGAGCTTCCCATCGGAAAACTCGCCGTCGAGTTTGCGCAGGATCTCCTGATGGCGTTGGCGTTACTAGCACTGAACGATCAAGCGGGCTTCGACCACCGAGAGCGCGGCGAACAACGTGGTGGTGCCGTGCCGAACATAGTCATGGGTGAAGGTACCGCAGCGACCAGACTTGAGAGCAATCCGGTTTGGGTGCGGTCCAGCGCCTGGATCTGGCTCTATTCGTCGACAGAGAGCACGACCGCATCTTGCAGTGGCGGCGAATGCTCGCGGGCCATCATTCGCGTACGCCAATGCGTGGCGCGGGTGGGTTTGGTTTGAATCGTCGTCTTAACCAACTGCGCGAAGCGGGCGGCGTTGTACTCGGGGTTACGCCCACTGCCGCCCGCGATCTCCCAATCGGAACCGATGCCCTGCTGGCGGCGCCACAACGCGGGTGTCTCCCCCGGATATCCAACGCGGTCGCCGTCGCTCCGTCGGTAAAGCCCCCGCGGCCTCGCGAACGATCCGTGCCCGCAACACCACCTGCTGCGGGATCGAACCCGCTCGGATCCATTCCTCCAGTCGGAGCGCTTCGCCTCGGCCTCCGCCAACACAACAGGCAAACCTTTGCGCGACATCAGGCCATCCCGCCACGTCCGCGCTTATGACGACCTATTTGTGGGACACTTCCCTAGAAACAACGCCTCCATCGGCAACATCCACAGACTAGTCACATATCCCGGGTCACGAACAGATGCCCTAGCACGATCACATCCATCTTTGTCCGCAGGAAACAGCTGAGGGCCTGCTGAGGGGTGTGAACGACAGGTTCGTTCTCATTGAGCGACGTATTCAATACGATCGGGACCCCGGTGCGCTGCCGGAACGCATCGATCAAGTCCCAATACAGCGGATTCGTCGAACGGGAGACACTTTGCAGACGGCCGGAGCCGTCAACATGCGTTACCGCAGGAATCTCGTCTCGCTTCTCGGTGCGCACCTTAAACACTTTCTCCATGAACGGCGCCGGGGCATCGATCTCGAAGAAGTCACCAACGAACTCCTCCAAGATGCTCGGAGCAAACGGGCGAAACTTCTCACGGAATTTGATCTTCAAGTTGATCAAATCCCTCATGTCGGTTCTTCGTGGATCCCCCAGCAACGAGCGATTGCCAAGGGCGCGAGCTCCGAACTCCATGCGCCCTTGGAACCATCCGACAACTTTCCCATCACACAAGGCATCCGCTGTAGTCGCAAGCAAAGGGGCCCGCTCGAGGTGCTGCACGCGAATACCAGGTACATCGCGAACCGCCTCTTCACATTCCGCAGACGTCGCTGCGGGTCCCCAATAGCCATGTTCAAGTTGGAACGTACGCGGCTGCTTGAGAATCGTATGCCACACGTAATAGGCGGATCCAAAGGAACCTCCGTTGTCGGCTGCCCCCGGAGGCACATACACATTCTTGAATGGGGAGCATTGAGTCACCTTTCCATTGGCTACCGAATTCATCGCCACGCCGCCAACAATCACCACATTATCTGAGGGCACGTGCCGATGCAGCTCATTGAGTAGGTGCGCAATAATCTCTTCCGTTACCGCCTGCAACGAAGCAGCGAGGTTCTGATGATGCTCCGTAACCGGCGCCTTTGGATCACGCGCTGGACCGAATTCCTTCACAAGCTCCGGGCTATAAAACGGTGATACCGTTGGCGAGCCGCCGTCCCAACCGAGGCGAATTCCCTCAGTTTGGTGGCGAAAATAGTCGAGATTGAGTTCAAAGCCATCGCGGACCGGCCGGATTAGTTTCCGGAATTGAGGCAGGTACTCCGGCCGACCGTAAGGAGCAAGACCCATCACCTTGTACTCGTCACCATAATGAGGGAAGCCCATATACATAGTGAGGGCACTATACAGCAGCCCAATCGAGTGCGGGTAGTAGACGCGCGAGAACACATCCCACTTCGCGCCTCGACCACCAGCAAGCATAGCACTTACGAAGTCACCCATCCCATCGATCGAAAGAATAGCAGCTTCCTCATAAGGCGAAACAGGAAATCCACTGGCGATGTGCGCTTGATGATGCTCTACGGGGTGGATCTGAGCCCGGATCTCAGACTCGGAACACCCCAGCACCGTCGCGAGCTCCGCGCGCAGTGAATGCTGCCTCCCCGTGCGCTTCACCCGGGCCCAGATGTAATCTCGAGCGGAGACGAGATTCCGAAGCGCAAAAACAGTCTTCGCCCTGACGTTGGCCCGGGGGTTAAACGAGACGGACACATGGTCAATCTCACTTGGTTTGATGCCGGCAGTTTCCAGGCAATAACGTATCGATTGACTCGGAAACCCAGCCCAGTGCTTCACTCGATTAAAGCGCTCCTCTTCGACAGCGGCGACCAACCGGCCATCGACGACCAAGGCCGCAGACGAGTCACCATGATAGGCGTTAATCCCTAATATATTCATAGTTAGTTTGCTTTACTAAATTATAGCACTGCGACACTGCTCCATACAGTCGAGGGGCAACCTATTATCAATTGACCACAAAATCATGCACTACTATATACCAAATGCATCCGATCCAGTTGCAACCAATGTTCCTTCTTTCAATAAACTCCCGAAGAATCAATCACTCTCGGATATAACCTGTTGATACAAAGCATCGAAAGACTGTGCCACGACCGACCACGAATAGCGGTTCTCGATCAGTCGCCGCCCTGCCTGCCCCATGGCCTCCAACTCCGAGTCCTTGCGTCGGAACGCGTCTGTCAACGCGTCGCGCAGCGGACCCAGTTCTGGCGCAATCCACCAGCCGCAACCACAGTCCTCGATCTCGGCCCATGGAGTAGCCCGGGTCGTGATCACCGGCTTTGCCGCCGCCAGCGCCTCCGCAATGGTCATGCCGAAATTCTCCGAATAGCTCGGCTGCACCACCAAGTCAGCCTCCGCCAGGAGCGCCCATTTACCGGCGCCGCGGACTTCACCGGCGAGGCGGCAGTCGTTTGCCAAATCCAATGCATGGATCTTCCTCTCGAGTGTCTCCGCGTATCCAGCCTCGTCCGGACCAGCAATCACCAATTCCCACTCCTTCGGCCGGAGCGTGGCCCATGCCTCGAGAAGTGGTTCCAATCCCTTGACCGGGTGCAAGCGCCCGAGAAAGACCGCCCGCCGTCTTCGGCGCCGCTCGTTGACCGTTCGGCCCTCGATCACGGGCAATACGACGCCGTGGGGAATCACCGCGATCTTTGCGCGAGGCACCCAGTTTCTCACCGAGTCTGCCTCGGCCTCCGAGCTGACGTGGATATACGCCGCCTTTGCAAAGGCCTTCCGTTGATAGAGCATCCAGGCGAGGCGCTTTTTCCATGCCCGATGGCTGACGGCCCAGGGCATTAGCATCCCGTGCACGCTCAGTATCACTGGTCGCTGTTTGCGCCATGCGGCTTTTTGGGCCTTCACCACCGGAAAAACCCAGATTCCATGCGCATGCAGAAGTTGATGCTCCGAGAGCAAATCGCTCGCCGCATCTGCAAATCCATCCGAGAGCGCCGCCACAAGACTCTTCATTGGGCCCGTTTCCGCTCGGATCAGGCGCCATGAGCCTTCGTGATCCACCATGTCTGCCGTCTCGCAGTCACGGCTAGTCAGGACACACAGGTCGAGACCGGTCATGCTCAAGGCGTCGGCCTGCCCCGCAACTGAGCTAGCCAGCCCGCCCATCACACGACTCATCGACGGTACCACGTGCAGGACTTTCATACTTCCGAATTCTCCACGAGAGCCGCCGCGGCTTTCAACAGTTGGCCGGTTGGTCACAGGAATCGGAGCAACCACCGGTCGCTTGCCCGGAGCCCCCGCTTGCGCGCGGCGCGATCACAAGCCGCCATCACGCAAGACCAGAGAGACCGGCAGAATCGCTCCTCTCCCCACTCCGCGATGATCGCTCGGCTTTGGGTCCCCATCTCCTGTCGTTCTACGGCCGGAAGTCGATGGACGGCCAACATTCGCTCCGCGAGCGCTTCGATGTCCTCCGGGTTGAACCGCCAACCATTCCGCCCATCCGAGACCAAATCCCGCGCACAACCGGCGCGGTCGCTGACCAGCACCGGGAGGCCGCAGGCCATCGCCTCATTGACCACCAAGGCCCACTGATCTTGCAACGCGGTGTGAACGAAGCAGGAAGCGCGAGCATACCACGAGGGGATCTCCGCATACTGTTTGAAACCCGGGAAGTGTACCCGGCCCCGCGAATTCTCCGCCGCCAGCGATTCAAGCTCGGTCCGTTGCGATCCATCACCAAGCACAACCAATGCCCACGGGGAGTCTTGGACCTGGCTGCAGTACCTCGAGTACCCGCGCACGAGGCCCGCGATGTTCTTGCGGGCCACAAAGCGTGCAACAGCGAGAAACACCCCGCCCTGCCCGAGGAGTTCGGACGGCCCTTCGTCCGGTCGCATTCGACAAGCTTCCGCCTTGGCCGCGAAATAGCCGTTATCAACGCAGTCAACCCCGTCCCAGATTCGCGAGCGCGCCATTCCCAACTGCTCGAGATACGCGCGGCTCGCCGTCCCGGAACAGAATGCCGCGTCCGCGGTTCCGACGATCCTTCGTTTCACCCACTCCTTGGCCCAGTGCCGGGGTGCATCGTCGGCTTTGCTGTCGCAGCACAAAACCACCTTCTTTCCCCTTCTGCCCATCCACTCAATCCCGGCTCGCGCATCCCGATATCCCCAGCCGTTGACGACAAGCACATCGGGATTCGTCCGCTCCAGAAGACCGTGGACGATCCGGCGAAGCGCGGAACCAGGAAGCTTTTCGTAGACGACGCCTTCCGCACCGGTGAGGAGCGAGCCGGCCACCTCTTTCAGTGGAGTCCAATCGTAGAGATCTCGATCCGTGACCTGCAGGCCGATCACTTCAGCGCGATCCCTCGGCCAGCATCGTCGCAACATCTCGAGACGCGCCACATGGTATGGGCCAAAACGGGGCTGGAGGAGCGCGATCCTCATCGTCCGCCTCCTCGCACCTTGGTCCTGAGCCATTCGCCCAGCCCCGAGGCCTGAGTACCCCACTGTTTCGTTTGCAGAAACTTTCCCAATCGATCCCGATAGCGGTCCCGATCAGGACCGCTCCATGATCGAAGCGCCCGAAAGGCTTCAGCCATGCCGTGCGGGCTCGCCGGATCGACCACCTGCAATATCTCCCGATACTCCGGGGCAAGGCCGAGTGTCCAAGTGCTCACCACCGGTCGCCCCCATGCGAGGTACTCGAGAATCTTCGATGGAAAATTCACCTGGTTCTCTGGCAGCAACGGATCACGTGGATTCACAAATGCATCTGCCGATAGGCACACTTCCCGGAGAGCGTCCTCTTCCAACATGCCCAGATATCGAATCCGCCGGTCCTTCTGGATTGCGGCCAACCCCGGGCCGTCGACCCGACCGGTCAGTACAAGCTCCCACTCCGCACCCTGCAGTTCGGTGAACGCCTTGAACAGCAAATCTCCTCCCGACCAAGATCCGAGGGTCCCGCTGAAAACGATCCGGAACCGGTCGACTCGACTTCCACTCCATGGCTTCATGCCATGTGGATCGAGCAGCACTCCGCCGTCCAGATGGAGTTTCGGCGACAACCGGCACTCCCTGAACAACAAATCCGAGAGAAAGATGTGGCCGGCCGCGCCCCTTGCCCGCCTCTCGTATTCCGGCCAAAACGGGATCAGATCGTCCTGGTCCGCCAGAATCGGAACGAAGGAACACCCGCTCCCAGCGAGAATCCGCCCGGCAACAGCATTCGGCTTCCGGAGGTTGTAGGCCAAAGCGATTTCCCATCCCTCTCGGCCGGTGACGACCGCGGCGTGTCGGTACGCTCGCTGCAATGAAACCTCCCGAAGCCGCGGAAGGTTCCAATACCCGAGTAGAGTCGTCGTAAGCCCGTTCCCTTTCTCCGTTCGCGACCTTATGCGCAGCGGTCCGTACGGCCAGACCCGCCACGGTTCGTGGCCCAACCGCCCAAGCGTAAACCCTTGGCCGATTATGCCATCGGCAAGGTCACGCTGCCAACGGTTCGCCGCCGGGCTGATCGCCCGATTCCGCAGCAGTTCGGAGGAGCCAAACCACGCTCCAAGCCACAAGATCCTTTTCGCTGCCGCCACTCAGTCGCCTCCTCTTTCCACAAAGAAGATCACCAGAAGAACCAGCCCTCCGATCCCAAAGGATCCGTCGCCAGGGATGCTCATGTAACTGTAGTTTGCGTAATTGTAGAAGATGAACGCGCCCGCGCCGGCCAACAGCGTCCCCCGGGCCATAAACCGGACCGCACAGGTCCCGAAAATGTGCGCCATGAGGAAAAGCAGGATCGGAAAACCGATGTATCCGAAATCAACCGCACCCTCGCCGAACATTGAAGGCCAACCCGACCGCGCAAGTCCCAACCCCTCCACGCGATTCGCGTACGCAAAGTACGCATGGGCGTACAGGTGCGGGATGAACCGATCGACCTGCCGGATATAAAACATGATCGGGGCATACGGTATAAAGTCGAACGGCGCAGCTTCGGCCAGAATCACGTCGATATACACGAATTGCTGGGTCGTGTAGCCAGAGAGCATCAAGAATGCATCATAGCTTCGATCATCAGGAAAGAACCGCGCGACATCGTAGCGTGGCACGTTCGCAACGGTGTTCGCCCGAAGGAAGCCCTCGCTGACGCGATTGCGGCCAATGAAAAATATGTAGCCCAACGCAACCACCACGAAGGCCAAGACCGCCAACTTCGGCGGCAGATGCCTTCGGAAACTCAGCAGTTCTCCCAAACGAGCACCTTTCACATAGATTATGCCGAAGGCGATCCAAAGGATAACGTGCACAAAGCCGCCGCGATTTGCCGAAAGGAAAGTATTGCACAGAACCCCAGCCACACCACCAAACATTAGGAAGTGCCATGGCCTCGCTAGGCGAATCTTCCATCGGATCGCATAGAAGTATGACGCCAGGGCAATATAGGTCAGGCCCGCGAGCGGCGAGAAGCAGGTAGTAATGAGCGAAGTGCGCACCTCATCTCGCACCGACTCCGTGTCCTCCAGCACCAAATCGAGGGCGTTACCGCCTCGCAGACGATCGAGCACGAGTCCGGTCATGCCAATGACCCAAAGGACCATGCAGACCTTCCCGAATGCGATCACCTTGGGCCGCGGCGCCCGGGCCGTCCGAGCCGCCTGTCCTCCGTTCACGCCGAAGCTGAACCCGAGCATCACCGCCAGAAAGCATCCGAACAGATAGACATAGGTGCTGGCCGAAAGGCTCGGATTGACGAGGAAGCCGAAATGGAAATTCGCGAAGGCGAAGATCCAGTAGCCCGCACTCGGCAGGAGTAACAACCAAGCACGCCGTCGCGCTCCCCTCAGCGTGATGGCGCGTGGGTCTCCGATGTTCCCGCCCCCCGGTTTGGGGCTGGGACCAGCTTGATGGACTCGCCTTGAGTCTGTGATCATTTCCCGAACTTGCTCCAAAACGCGTTCAGTTTGTGAGCGACCTTATACGGGAGATTCCTCCACGAGGTCAGCCCGAAGAGATACTCGTGCTGGAAGAAGCGGTCGTACCAAAGGTCGCATCGGCTGGGCGCTGTACCGACCGCGTCGAAGTCGATAGCTCCGAGTCGAAGGCTGGAGAACGGAGTATACGTCCCCTTCGTATGGGTCGCATCGGCCCCGTGGCCCAAATTCGCGATCAGATTTGTTTCCGGAAACAACGACCACCCGCCGGCGCGCATGCAGTGGAAGATGAACTGGTAATCCCAAGTGAAATCCGGATTCTTCGCGGCCACCGAGTACATCTCATGCCAGCGCTCGGGTAGAAATCCGGGGATCTTGCCCGCAGCGGCAAGTTCATCGAGGAAAGAGTCATCACCGGGATCCATCACCCTGCGGTAGCCCTTCCATGCGCGCGCCCATGTCGCCCAACCCCAAATCATCGGAAAATGGCAGGCACGGTACCCGGTCCCCCGCCCGAGCCGGGTGGCGAGATTTGTCCCGGAAACCGACATGCATTGCTGGTCCTCACGGTGGCGGTCCAGCAACCTGGTCGCGAAACCGAAGAACGAAGGCGCGGGCAAGCAATCGTCCTCGAGGAAGATTGCCGCCGGCTCCCGTGCGAGCACCGCCTCGATCCCGCTGGCCATCCGCCGGGAACATCCGAGATTCTCCTCAGCAAAGATGGTGACCAGTTCCGGGCGCCAATCGACGGTCTTGACCACCTCCTGACGCAATCCCTCGACGGTCGCGGCCTCACCTGCCACATGCCCCCTCGGGCCATCGCTCACCAGATAAAGGCGGCTCGGCCGTGCCTGCCGAATCCGATCCAAAACCCGGAACGTTACGGCGGGACGATTGAAGAAGAAGAGCGCGACCGGAGCAGTTTCCATCCTCGAGAAGGTTTGCCTATCCTCGTTTGAGTGCAGCGGCACGCAAGAGGAGCCATGTCGTGACAATGGTCATCATCATGGCCACCTCACCAAGGAGGAAACCAACGGCGACGCCATACATTCCCCAGCGATTGAGCAACAAAAGCGCGCTGCCAATCCCAACTGAAATCGCGACCGCATGCGAATAAAGGGCTTCTCGATTACGCCCCGCTGCGTAGATGCGGAGACCGAAGAATGCGTGCCCGAAACTAAACGTCTTCGCCAGCGCGAGGATCGCGACGACGGGCAAGATTCCACGATATCGTGCGCCCAAGATCATCTCCATCGCCAACGCGCATCCGATTGCCAACCCCAACAAGCCAACGGCTCCGATCAGCCACCAGCCAAGCCCCCGGGTCGAGATCCATGCATCCGGCTCATTCCCGGCTCCAACCAGCCTCGGATAAACGTTCGCCTGAGCCACAAGCCAAAGGCCGTTCACCGCGCCGACGAGCCCTGCGCCCACACGATAGATGCCTGCGTCACCCTGCGAACAAAACTTTGCCACGATCAACAGATCGCTGGCGGAATAGATGGTAATAAGTGCACCGGAGAGGAGCAACGAGTAGCTCGGGGCAATCCGCGGAGGACGACTGGCCCCGGGAATGACCTCCAGAGACCGCCCAAGCCCAAGGAAACGATAGATTCCAACACAGCCCAGTGAAGCGGCGGCGCCATACATCACGATCTCGATCCCCGCGACCGGGGCCAAACCCGAAAGTCGAACCAGAACAACAGTCAGAAGGACGATCGCGCTTTGCGCGAACTGGGTAACATATTGCGGCCGATAGTCCCCCTTCACCCCGAGAACCCACCAAGGCATGCTGCTAGTCGCGCCGAAGTACAAGAACGCCGCGCCAATCTGCAGCCAAGTTAGCTCGTAGGCCAGACCGGCCAGCAACGAAAAGACAACTGCCCCAAGCAACGACCGCAGCACGCGCGCCATCTGCTGTCGTTGAATCTCTGCCCACGCCGAAACGCCCGCCGGTCTCAGCAATCGAATCAGGTTATTGTCCTGATTGAGCTGACTGAACAGCTGGTGATATGATGCCAGCCCCACAATCGCCGCAGAAGCGCCGAGCAATTGTGGCGACATCCATTGGGCCAGCAGAACATTGTTGCCGAAGCCGATCATCATTCCGCCAACTCTGAACGCAGCGGAAAAGACTAGCTCCGACCGAAAGGCATTCCGGATTGGGGCGAACTTCACGATAACGAGCCTCCGTGCACCAAACGGGAAAAGACAGACCCGCTCTTGGCTCTCTGCGCACCCGCCAGCAGCAATCCACGAAGTCTCAACGCGGGAACCTCGGCCGTGAGGTGCAAGATCACTGACCCCACCAGCGTCCCGCCGACGAACCAAGCCAATCGGCCGAAGCCACCCCGGCCCATTTCCGGAAACAGCGTAGGAACAACGGAGTGGGCAAGATAGAGTGCGTATGTCAGCTCTCCGCAGAACATCAACCCCGAGAAATTGAACCGTGCAAACCGAGACTCGGAACTGATCGCGCAGATAAAGGGCGGCACCGCCAGCCAAGTGCCGAATGTCGGCAGCCATGAATGATCCGCTCCGCTTACCGTCGCGCGGTTCATCGCGAATAACACGCCGAGAATGGTAACTGGAGTAACAAGAAGCGCTATCCGGCCAATCCTTCTCCACGCATCCTCGTACGCGAGGCTCACCCAAGCCATCGCGACTCCGATGAACAATCCCTCCGAACGCAGATGCGTCATCAAGGGCAAGCCGCCAGGATTCTGATTCAGGAAGGCCGTCCGCCCATACCACTCCAACGGCGAGAGTAGAAACGGAATCAGTATCAGCAGATCCATCTTCCTTATCCTCGCAAGAAAGACGACTATCCACGGTAGGATTATGTAGAAGTGCTCCTCGATACAAAGCGACCAGGACACCCCATAAAGCTGCACCCCAGCATACTCTTGGGTGAAGGTTAGGTGGGCGAGCAAAGTCCGCCAATTACATCCATTTAGAGGCCCAGACGGGAGCAGCCACAAAAGAAGCACCATCAAGTAATATGGCGCCAAAGTCCGCATCCAGCGCTTGAAGTAGAACCGCTGAATATCGGCCTCACCGCCGCGGATCTCTCGCAGTAACTGCCGCCCAAGCAACCATCCGCTGATCAGCATGAAGATATCCACCCCACGGTGGAGTCCGCCCGCAACCTGCCGCAGCCCCCAAACTCCCTTGCTGATACTGGGAACATGGACAAGTATCGTCATCGCCACCGCAAGCAGGCGGACAACATCAAGAGCCGGAAACTCTCGATTCTCTAGTTCCTTCATTATTTGTGTATCACCTCTCGATAGCCGGCTTTCGAATCACTGCGCGCCATCAAGCCGCGATTGCTTACACATCACATCAACAGCCCGTAGCTATCGACGGCGCAGCAAGAGGTCGTGAGGGAAGGAACTATCCGCCACATCGTATCGCTCCGCCAAAATTGACTCGGCTTCACGGGAAAACCTAGTTTCGACCAGAATGAAATCGATCTGGAAACGCTCCAAGTCCAGCCCCCGCAATACCGACGCTTCCACTCCTTCAACGTCTAGCGAAAGAAAGTCTATCCGACGAGGGGCAGCCGCAGCCACGAGAACGTCGGTCATAGTCTGGGCAGGAACTTCCACCGTATATGTGGAGCGCAGTGCCTGCACTCGCATCGCCTCATTCACTCGTGCCTTCTCCTGTTCCACATTCTCGAATGATCCATGGACAAAGGACATCAAGTCTGCGTAATGGATGGTAACCGTCCGCCGCGGATCCTCTCGATCGATCAGCGCACAATTGAATACCTTTGACCGAGCGCGCTCGCGACAACACCGTTCAAATAGCGCTGGGACGGGCTCAATCAATACACCGCTCCAGCCACGAAACCGCTCAAGGTAATAGGTATTGCTTTGGCTGTAGCCATCGTTGGCACCAGCCTCAATATAATACCCCCCTCGATAATCGAGGTATTTCGCCAACCGCCGATCCAGTCCGTCAAGGCCAGGCCGTGAATAACGAGCACTACCGACGAACTCGAACCAATGACGGAGGCGTCTTCGCGCAAATGAGTCGAACCGATATTTTAGGCCCATAAATTATTGCTCATGCTGTCCCAATATACACTCTCTGAAGAACAGGCAGAAGGGGGCAAGAACAGGCTGAAGGGGGCATGTCGTAACTTTCAACAGGCACCACCATCCCCTTGAATCTGTTAGCTTTACGAATGCTGCTATTGCGCGAGCTGCCCTCGACGCTCGACGGGCTCAGGGTTCCGCGGTTGCGGCAGAGGACGGACGACGAAGAACTGAGGGCAGAGCCGGAGTAACAGGGTGCCAGAGTGACAGGAAGACGGAGGACAGAGGACGGTCTCCGGTCTACCCGTTCCGACTAGGGGCCAGATCTCCTCGCTCCGGGTTCACCGCCCACGGCTACAGTGCGCGGCGCGAAAATCGATCAATGGGCGAACGAGGTCAGACGAGAGGTTTTTCGTGGTTCTGGCGCGCCGCCAAACCTGAGGCGCTGAGGGCGGCGCCCGAGGAGCGCATCCGGATTAGCGCGGACTAGCGGTTACCGTCCGATGTCGGGATTCTCTCCCGATGATCGTCTGTAGGCGGTTCGGATTTGGGGTCACCGCCATCCGCCCTCTGTCATCAGGCATCGGTCGTCTGATCGTCGGCGGGCGGACCGAGCTTCGCCCCGTCACTTCCCGAAGGAAGCAACCGTGGGTTCGATACTTTGGGCCTCGTTCAAACCTTGAAGGCGGATGGCGGAGCACGGTTCGCGGCGAGCCGCGCGCCGTGCTCTGTCGTCCGTCGTCTGCATCGCCTGCAAGCAGGCTCCTACCTCTGTCACCTTGTCACTTCTGCTCCGTCGCCTGCCGTCCGTCCTCCGTCCTCCGTTCTGCGGTCCGGACACAAGGTCCGACCCTACTCTGTCACGCTGTCACCTTGTCACTTCTGCTCCGTCGTCTGTCGTCCGTTCTCCGTCTTCTGTCCTCCGTCGTCTGTCCTCCGTCGTCACTCCTTCCTTCCTTTCCCCAAGAACGTCTGCAGCAGCGGGAGGAAATGCAGGGCTTTGCGGTGCCAGATGCGCAGGCTTCCGATACGTTGGGCGAGAAACTCGCGGTCCGGTTCGCCGCTCTCGTCCAACCGCGCTTCGAGCTCCTTCAAGCGCTCCGCGCTGGCCTCGAGCGGGTCGCGGAAACGCTGTTTCAGCACCCCGCCAAGCAGGCGCCGCAGCTCCACCTCCGCCACAAACAACTCGCGCCGCCCCTCCGGGTCCTCCACGAGGCGCAGCGCACCAAGCTCCCGCAGGAAACGCAGCCCTTGGCTCGCCGAACCGTTGCTGATGCCGAGTGCGGCAACGACATCCGCAAACGCCAGGGGCCGCGGCGAGGCGTAGATCACCCCGTAGATCTGCCCGACCGAACGCGCCAGCCCGAGTTGCTGCACCGTATCGGCGCAGAGCTCGACGATCTCGCGCTGCACCGGGCTCAGCACGCCCACCGGCGCCGCTTCGAGAGCGGCCACAGACTCGCTGGAGGCCGGCTCGAGACCGGCGACTTTGCGTGTGGAGGGCACTGCGGCGAGTTTCCGGCCCTCGCCCCCTTGTTCAAGGCAATTTGAACTCACCGGTGTCACCAGTAGGCGGCAAACGTTACGGAATCATGAGCGAGCGCCCGCGGCATGCTCCGCCCTACTCCAGCGGCACCCGCCGCGCGCTGGCCGGACCGACCTCGTAAACCGCGAGTCCACTCGTTGGCGCCACGGGGAACTTCACCCCGCGGCAGGCCAGCTCGCCGCCGACGGTCGCGCCGGGCTCGATCGGCATCACCAGCACGAAAAGCGTCTCGCCATCACCGGGCACCGCGCTCACGTACGCGCCGGGCAGCCGCGTGAGCGCCGTCGGCAAGTGCAGCGACTCGATCAGCCCCGGCAGCGTCGCCGCATCATCGGGCGTGCGAAACGCCACCGTCGCCTCGGGCAACGCGATCGGCGCGCCGTCGAGCGTCGCCTTCGGCAGCTCGTCCACAAAGTGCACCGGGAACTTCGCCGCGCGCAACGCCTGCACCTGCACCAGCCCGGCCGCGGTGAGCACGCGCGCGTGCGGCAGCACCACCGCGCGATAGCGCTGGCCGCGCACGACGAAGGCATCGCCGTCGAGTTTTCCCTCGGCGAAGAAACCTTCCGAGATCGCATCCGCGCCCACGCCGGCCGCCGGCATCGCGCCGACGAGACGGTTCACGCGGTTGAGCAGCGCATCGTTCTCCGGCTCGCGGCCGACGATCACCGTCGGCACCGGATAGACCACAGCGACCTCCGCCAGCGGTAACCGATAACCGGTGATCGCGTGCACGCGGCGCGTCTTCTCCACCCAGCCGGGCAGCAGCGGCCACGTGGGATGGTTCGGGAAACCGGGGCCGAAGTCGCGCCCGCCGCCGATCGCCGCGGTCGAGCCGTAGGAGTGTTGCAGCCACTGGTTCGAGAAGAGCGGCATGAGGTCGTTCCAGTACGCGGCGACCTCCGGGCCATACTTCACGCCCCAGCGGTTGTAGAACGCCTTTCCGCTGCGCGAGAACCGCCCGAGGCTGGCCGCCTGGATCATGTAGGAGATCTGCTCGAACTTCCGCGCGAGCGTACAGGTGAAGTAGCTCTCGAAGCCGTTGTCGTCGGTGTAGCCGGCGTCGACCGCCTCCAGCCCGCGCCAGTAGTCGGCCGAGCCGTGGTAGATGTTGTCCGGCATGCTGTGCCACACGTGGTGGATCCCCATGCGCAGCCGCCCGAATCGTTTCTCGCCCTCCTGCCAGAAGCGCCGCTCGGCGCCGAAGACATAGTCCATCACGAGCTGGAAATAGTCGTGCCGCACGCGCAGGTGGCTGGCGTCGTCGAGCGGGAGCAGCAGCGCGTGGAGCTTCACCTTCAGGTCGTAGCCGTACTTCGCCTGGAAGTCGGCGTAGATCCGGTCGCTGATCGCATATTGTCCGAACTGGAGCGTGTAGCCGGGCTCGTCCCACCAGAAGCCGTCGAACGCGATGCCGCGCTCCTTGTACCGGTCGAGCAGCGCAATCATCCGCTTCTCGTGCTCGGGCGCGTCGTAGGCGTAGAGGTTGGTCCCGAACCGCGGGAACGCCACCACCCACCACTCGCCCGGCGGCAGCTCCACCTTGCCGAAGACCTCCACGTAGCTCACCGCGCGGTTCACGAAAAAGTGGTGACCGGCGGTGATGTCGCGCACCGACGCCGCGAGCACCTTGCCGTCGGCGCCGCGCTGGTAGGCGACGACGCGGTCCACGCCCGCCGGATTGAACCAGAGGCTCACCTCGGTGAGCATGTGGATGTCGCGCCGAACAGGATAATTGTAGCGCAGCGAATAGCGCCCGCCCTCGACGCGGCACTCGTTGAGGAGCTGCCGGTCCGGATCGGTTTCCTTCGAGTCCTTCGCCGGCGTCTTCGCCATGAAATCCAGCCCGGTGAGCAACACCTCGGCGCCGTAGCCGGTCTCCGCCACGATCGGATGCGCGGCGAAGCGCGGGTCCGGTCCCCAGATGAACTCGATGCCCTCGCGCCGGCAGGCCTCGCTGGCGAGCTGCACCGCGGCCGTCATCTCCTCGTCGAAGAGATGGTAGCGCGTGGCGCGCGGCATCACGAAGAGGCCGTCGAAGCCGGCGGCCTTCAGGTCGCGCAGCTCGGCGAGCAGCACGTCGGGGTTCTCGATCGTGCGGTCCTGCCATGTCCAGAACATGGACGCGAACGGGCCGCGAGTCGGAGCGGACGCAGAGGACGTCTGCGCGGGCGACGCGGCGGCCAGCAGAAGCGCCGCAGCAAAAAGACGAATGATTCTCGCCATGATCAGGTCCCTCGCTGCGGCTCTAGTGTTTCACCCGTTCCAGGTCTTCGGCCCGGCGCACATGGATGGCGCTGTTCACCGCCCTCGGAGTCGGCGGCGCAATGGCCAGCTCCGAGTTGCGCAGCAACCGGATCATCTCGGCACCGGCGTAGATCACCGAGCCGAAGAACGTCGTGTCGGCTCCAGCGCCGCGGTGGAAATAGTAGGCGTTGTCGTTGGCGTAGGTCGTGCCCTCGCAGATGTCGGCCACACGGCCGTCGGGGAGGATCTTGGTGGCGACACCGTTCCAGCCGATGATCGCCGCCGGCGCGTAGGAGGACGGCAGCCAGCCCTCGTTCACGCCCTTGGCCAGCCCGTACACGAACATCGCGCTGGCAGAGGTTTCGAGATACGTCTCCGGCTTGTCGAGGAGGTTGTGCCAGAGCCCGGTGCCGTGTTGCAGCTCGACGAGTGTGCGCAGGTGCGTGCGATAGAGATGGAGCACCTCGGCGCGCCCGCGGTAGTCGGCGGGCAGCACCTCGAGCAGCTCCGCCATCGCCATGATCGCCCAGCCGTTGGCGCGGCCCCAGTAGAACCGAGGGCTGTACGGATGCGCGTTCTCGCTCCAGCCGTGGGCGTAGAGCCCCTTCTCCGGCACGAAGAGCCGCGCCGAGAGTAGCACCACCTGGCGCACGGCGTCGTCCCAGTATTTCGTGTCGCCGGTGAGCTTGCCCATCTGCGCCAGGAACGGGATCGACATGTAGAAATCGTCGGTCCACAGCGCGCGCGGCTGCGGCCGCTGGCGGGCGAGCGTGCCATCCTCGAAACGGAACTGTTGCGTCGAGATGTAGGTGTCGACGACGTCGATCCACTGGCGGAAGCGCGGATCGGGGTGCCGCAGCTGGGTCTGGATGAGCGCCGCGGTGATCGAGCCGCAGTGGTCGAGCGCGGCCATGTGCACCATCTTGCTGAACTCGCTGCGCTGGCCCGTGCGCTCCTCGCGCGCGCGGAAGGCCGGCATCCAGGTGAAGACGAAGTCGTAGAACCGGACGTTGTACTCAAGATACGCAGGATCGCCGGTCACGTCGGCCGCGCGCAGGAAACCGGACAGGATGACGCCGTTGGTGTAGTCCCAGCGGTTCAGGCCGCCGTACCGCCCGTCGAGCACCGCGGTCGCGGTCAGTTGGGCGGGATCGGTGAGCTCCCCGCCGGTGGCGTTGTCGAAGACCTTGAGCGAGGTGCGCGCGAACACATTCTCGCGGATACACCCGAGGGCCGCCTGCACGTCTTCCGGGGCCGGCACCACATAGGCGACCGGATACTCCGGCACGGCGCTCACGGCCTCGGTCGGACGCGAGTAGTCGATCGCGGCTTCGGCGCCGACGCCGGAAGCCGACGCGAGCGCGCCGGCGAGAGCAACAAGAAGGAGGACGGATCTCATGCGACAGGGGGTGTTAAGCGAGGCCACCAATTCGCGTCCCCAGATGCGCCGCGCAACCGCGGCTCCGGTCGCATCGTCGACCGCAGTGGCGTCGTATTCCGGATCCCTCGCGCCCGGGAAACACCCATCCGGCGGCGGACGGAGAAGCGTGGACCGCTGCAAAACTCCCATTCCCAGCATTGACAGCGTCGAGGCCAACCCTACGGTCCGAAGCGAAACAGCCGCTTGCGGCTTGGCTCCTGAGCCCGGGAGAAGGTTTGAAAACCACGTCCTCCCGGGAGACCCGACAACCTCGTCCGGTCGTTCAAAGGTGCGATTCAGGTTGAGCGTCGAGGACGTTTTCACGTTTCCCGCGCTGGCTCGATTTGCCCGGAACCAAGACCCGGTCGTTTCGTCACCACGTATCATGGAAAACAATCAGCAGCCCATTCCGCCGTCCGCCGCTCCCGCCCAGCAATCCCCCGCCCCGGCGCCGCAGCAGCCCGGCACCCTCGCACCCAACGAAATCCGCGTGCAGGGCATCCTCGATCTCTCCAACGACAAGGCGGGCTCGCTCCTCGATCCGGCGAAGTGCGGCAAGATCCGCCCGACCGATCCCTATCTCCCCAAGGAACTCGTCCGCCGCTTCAAGCTCAAGCAGGGCAGCCTCATCGAGGCCATCGCCAACCCCGACCCGCGCTTCCCCAACCCGAAGGTGCGCTTCATCGAGAAGATCGACGGCCTGTCGGTCGACGAACGGCTGCGCATGGCCGACTTCACGCAGCTCACCACCATCACTCCCGACAAGCAGATCAAGCTCGAGACCAAGGACCATCGCATGACCGTGCGCGCGATGGATCTGTTCTGCCCCGTCGGCAAGGGCACGCGCGGCCTCATCGTCGCCCCGCCGCGTACCGGCAAGACCACGCTGTTGCGCGACATCGCCTTCGGCGCGCTCGAGAACCATCCCGAGTTGCACGTCATGATCCTTCTGGTCGACGAGCGCCCCGAGGAGGTCACCGATTTCCGCCGCAGCGTGCCCGGCGCCGAGGTCTGGGCTTCGTCCAACGACGAGCCGCTCCAGAACCACCTGCGCGTCGCCGACCTTTGCATCGAGCGCGCCAAGCGCCTGGTCGAGGCCGGCCGCCACGTGCTCATCCTGCTCGACTCGATCACCCGCCTCGCCCGCGCGCACAACAACGCGCGCTCCGGCGGCAAGACGATGTCGGGCGGCGTCGACTCCCGCGCCCTCGAGAAGCCCCGGCAGCTCTTCGCCGCCGCGCGCAACACCGAGGAGGCCGGCAGCCTCACCATCCTCGCCTCCGCGCTCATCGAGACCGGCAGCCGGATGGACGAAGTCATCTTCCAGGAGTTCAAGGGTACTGGCAACATGGAGATGGTGCTCGACCGCAAGGTCGCCGAGATGCGCATCTGGCCCGCGATCAACGTGGCCGCGTCCGGCACCCGCCGCGAGGAGCTGCTCATTCCCGCCAAGGAGCTCGAGGCGATCCACTTCTTCCGCCGCGCCCTCGTCACCGCGCGCATCGAGGAGGCCTCCGAGACGATGATCACCCGCCTGAGCAAGACGAAGAGCAACGAGGAGTTCCTCAAGCTCATCGCCCGCTGAGCGGCCGTGGTTGACGCGCCTGGTGCCCCGGCGCGCTTGGTGATCGTAGCTGCAATCGAGGCGCCGCCGGGTGGGGGCCGCTGCGGCCCTCCCGCCGGATGAGGCGGTTCTCGGCGTCCCATTGGTAGGTCCGGTGCTCGTCGCCGATGCGGTTGCCGTCTTCATCGTGGGTGGAGGATGGGTGCCGTTGCGACACGGCGAACGAGGGGGCCGGGAAGTAGCTCGCATTGACAGAATCCTGTACAGGTCCACAATCCTGTGCAAATGGAAGCCATCACCTACACCGCCGCTCGCGAAAGCCTCGCCACCACGATGGATCGCGTCTGCGCCAACCGCGCGCCGATCACGATCACGCGCTCAGGCAAGCAGCAGGCTGTCGTCATGCTCTCCCTCGAGGAGTTCCACCAACTTGAGGAGACGGCTCACCTGCTCCGCAGCCCGGCCAATGCTCGCCGATTGATATCGGCCGTGGACTCGCTTGCCCGAGGCAAGGGCAAGGAGCGCAAGCTCAACTTCGCCGAAGCATGAGACTGATCTTCGCTCCGGAGGCGTGGGAGGATTACCTCTATTGGCAGGAGACCGATCAGCGAGCGGTCCGGCGCATCCACGATCTCATCAAGGACACAACGCGGAACCCGTTCTCGGGGATCGGCAAACCGGAACCGCTGCGGTATGCACTGGCCGGCTTTTGGTCCCGCCGAATCACCGACGAACACCGCATGGTCTACAAGATCGAGAAGAACGACCTGCTCATCGCACAACTTCGGTACCACTACTGACGCCCGAGAACCGCGTGCCATGGCATTCCTCGCAAAGGCTGGTGCGCCGGTCGAACCCGCCGAAGGGTTCTTTGCCATCGTCATGCGCTCCGCCCCCGCAGCCGCGATCATCGCAGCCCGCCCAGAAGCTACGATGCCCGCGGCCAAATTCTCCGACGTCAGTGCGGTAAGCGGCCCGAAAAACCTAAGACATCACTTCGGCCAAAAAGCCGACGTCAATTAGGCCCGGGACACCTGCCGCCCGCCCTCCGCCGTCAAGCACCCCTTGTCAAGAGTCAGCGGGGCTGCTGCCCAAATAGGCAGGGCAGAGAAGTGACCTGATCCGATTTCTAGTTACGCCGCAAGACGAACGCCGGTTTCGTCGAACAACAGCGCGTGAGACCAGGCGCCGCAGTGGCATTGGGCCCGGGATCCGCGCGCAAAAGCGGCGACACCCGTGCCGCGGCCGGCGGTGGGCCCGCGCGGTAGCCTCGCTCCGACACCGGCGGACACAGCGCCGGCGAGGATGGCGATGTTCTGCACGGCGGCGATGAGATGATCCTGGATTTGTTGGCGCCAGGATTCAGCACCTCGTGCGGCGAGCCAGGGGCGGAGACGTTTCAGAAAAATTCCTCGCCGCCGTCCCGGGTTGCGGCCTGATTCCTGCAACCGGCGAAGCCCACCACCGCCGACTTCGCGGTCCGCCTCCGTCCATCGACCGATCACCGCTCCTCTCCCCCACCCGACCATGCCGCTGCCCCAACTCTCCGACGAACAGATCGCCTCCTGGACCCGCGAACAGAAGGACCGCTGGTGGTTCGAGAACGTCTTCCGCGGCGACATGGCGCAGCTCACCCTGCGCTCCGCGGCGACCGGCTTCATCCTCGGCGGCATCCTCGCGGCCACCAACCTCTACATCGGCGCCAAGACCGGCATCTCCGTGGGCGTCGGGCTCACCTCGGTCATCCTCGCCTTCGCGCTCTACCGCGGCCTCGCCCGCGCCGGCCTCGCGGCCGACTTCACCATCCTCGAGAACAACTGCACCCAGTCCATCGCCACCGCCGCGGGCTACATGACCGCCCCACTGATCTCCGCGCTGGCGGCGTACATGCTCGTCACCGGCGCCGTGCCGCCCGCGGTCGACCTGATCATCTGGCTGGTCGTGGTCGCCCTCATCGGCGTCCTGCTCGCCTTCCCGCTCAAGCGCCGCTTCATCAACGAGGAGCAGATGCCCTTCCCGGAGGGACGCGCCTGCGGCGTGGTCCTCGACGCGCTCTACCACGGCAAGGGCGACGAGGGAGTCCTCAAGGCCCGCCTGCTCGGCCTCACCGCCGGCGCCACCGCGCTCTACCAGATGCTCGTCAGCGACGGTTGGATGCGCCTGGTCCAGTTCAAGATCCTCCAGCTCCACCGCTGGGCGGGCCTGACCGAGCCGTGGCACCTCCACGAGCGCCTCGACACCTACTACTACGACCTCGCCGCCCGCCTGCACTGGTGGACCCCGCGCATCCTCGGAACGGATATCCGCCAGCTCGGCCTCCGCCTCACGCTAGACGCCGCGATGCTCGGCGTGGGCGGGCTCATGGGCATCCGCGTCGCCTCCAGCGTGATGCTCGGCGCCTTCGTCAATTTCTTCATCCTCGCCCCCCTCATGATCCGCAACGGCGACATCGTCGCCCGCGTCGCCGCCGACGGTTCGACCATCGCGATCTCGCGCACGGAAATCGTGAACCAGTGGGCGCTGTGGTGGGGCGTCACGATGATGATCGTCGGCTCCCTCGTGGGCCTGCTCGGCAAACCGGACCTCTTCAAGGGCCTCTTCCGCCGCAAGCGCGCGGCCGCCGGGTCCGGCCCCGACGTGCTCGCGCACATCGAGGTGCCGCTCTGGGTGTCGTACGTGGGCCTGCCCATCGGCATCGCCGCGGGGGCGTGGGTGTCGCACACCTACTTCGGCGTACCGTGGCTGCTGGCGTTGGTCTCGTTCCCGTTGATCGCGGTCCTCACCGTCATCTGCACCAACGCCATGGCGCTCACCTCCTGGACGCCCACCGGCGCGCTCTCCAAGATCACGCAGTTCACCATGGGCGCGATCGACCGTTCGAACCCGGCGAGCAACCTCATCCCCGCCGGCATGACCTCCGAGATCGCCTCCAACGCCGCGAACCTCCTCTCCGACATCAAACCCGGCTACATGCTCGGCGCGAAACCGCGTCAACAGGCCGTCGGCCACGTGATCGGCATCATCGCCGGCTCGCTCGCCGCCGTGCCGCTGTTCTACCTGCTGTTCCTGCCGCCGCAGGCCGATGGTACCCGCTCGGTGAGCACGATGATCTCCGACCAGTTCGCCTTCCCCGCCGCGGTGCAATGGAAAGGCGTGGCCGACCTGATCGCGCACGGCCTCAAGAGCCTGCCCACCTCCGCCCTCGTCTCGATGGCCGTCGCCGCGCTCGCCGCCGCCGCCTTCGAGATCGCGCGCATCGCGACCAAAGGCCGTTTCCCGCTTTCCGCCGTTTCGATCGGCCTGGGCGTCGTGCTGCCGCCGGAGGCAAGCTTCACGATGTGGGTCGGCGCGCTGCTCTTCTGGTGGTTCGGCCGTCGCCAGAAGGTCGCCGGCACGCGAGGCTACCAGTTCTGGGTGGAGGGCTGCGAGCCGATCTGCGCCGGCCTGATCTCGGGCGCCGCGCTCATCGGTATCGGCAACGCGATCCTCAACGTGCTGCTCTGACCGGCGGTCGCACCGCCGGCCCCGTTCAGCGTCCGCCGCCCAACGCCGCCTCGAGGCGCGAGAGATTCTCGCGCGCGTCACCGAACTGCGGATCCAGCCGCACCGCCGCGCGGAACTGGTCGAGCGCCTCCTCGACGCGCCCGGACCGCGCGAGCGCGATCCCGAGGTTGTTGTGCACGGCCGGCGTCGCCCGCCCGGCGGCGACCACCGCCGCCAGCTGCGTGGCGGCCTCCGCGTCGTCGCCGGCCTTGAGCGCGAGCACACCGAGCCCGATCCGGGCCTCCACGAGGCGCGGGGCGAGGCGCAGCGCCTCGCGA
>JAEXPQ010000028.1 GCA_023446735.1 Verrucomicrobiota bacterium | reverse complement strand
CGTAGCCGGCGCCGCGCGCCGCGGGCTGGTCTCAATCCCGCTTCGCCGGAGGCTTCGTCCCCGGTCCGCCCCGGGCTTGTTCAACAAGAGTCATGTGACGGCTTCGCGTCACATAACTCTCCGGGTTCGTGTCTTTTCTGCGCGAACGAGCGCCAGATAAAGCCGAGCTGCACCAAGCAACGCTGGAAGGTCTGCAAGGACCACTTCATGGTTACCTGCCCAAAGTGCGGCCATGAAGGCTTCTGGATGGAAAACATGAAAAGCGGGAGCTACTTCGCGTGCTTTTCGCTCAACTGCAACTGGCGGTCGCAGACTCCGCCGAACGCTTCAGGTCTGCCACGCCGGAAATCGGACGTCGCTTGGAAAACGGACGCTTCTACCGGCGTTGCGCAGTAGTGCCTGGTTCGGCCGGGTCTTCATTTGGCGCTGTGGGCCAATGTCTGGTCATGCTTTTTCTTGAAATAGTTCCACATGAACGCGCCCCAACCAATACCGCCGAGAGGGAAAAGGATGAATGGAGCGATGACATCTACGGGACGGACACTCCCCTTCGAGTAGCACATCCACGCCGAGAATAGTGCCGCAGTCGCGAGCCCCCAACCAAGCACCCCGTATTGAACGATGTAGCGCGTCTTTCCGAGGGCGATGATCTTGGTGAGTTTGTCTTGCTTGGTCATATTTGTTTTTTGCCGAACGCCTCAGGTCTGCCACGCCGGGAATCGGACGTCGCTTGGAAAACGGACGCTTCTACCGGCGTTGTGCAGTGGTGACTTGTTCGGCCGGGTCTTCATTTCTTTCGGTTCTCCGGCGCTGAGTTGCTGGCGACGCGGGACAACTCGTCGAGCTTCTTCGATTCGTCGCTCTGTGCGTATGCTTCGGACATGGCACGCTCGATCGCTTCCGGCTTCTTCTTCCAGAGGCTGCGTAGTGTCAGAAAGTCGATGACTGCCTCTATGGCATCGAGAACGATCATGGTTTCTTGTGCCGAACAGTGTTATTAACCTGCACCGCGTTTTACGACCTCGGTGCGGATGTTTGCTTGGTTGAAGGGGTTGAGAATTCTCCGGGATGAATTTCTTTCCGGACACCATGCCGACGCCACGTGCCCGCTTTCGCATTTCGATCAAGGACCATCACACCGGCGAAGCCCTCAAAGTCGAGCTCGTTGACTCCCCGGGCCTGTGGAGCGAGCGGCGCTACAAGATCCGCCTCAACGGCCGGCCGGCCACCAAGGTCAAGGAGGCAACCCTGTCGGAGGTCTTCAACCGCCTGCGCAGGTGGACGGTGACCCGGGCGGAGCATGCGGCAACGGGGCCCTATGGACGAGAGATGAACCAGCCCGCGGCGCGCTGAGCCACGTTGCTTTCGCGCAGCGCGCATCGAAGCTCCGGAGTCGGGCCCACGACCAAGGATCCAGCCGAGACCCCGGCTGCGGGACGAACACCCACCGGTCACCGGGCGTTTGAGCCGTAGTCAGCCAGTCGAGGGTCGAGCCGACGAGCGTCGAGCGCCGGAGTGCCCAGCGAGACTCCGCGCAAACTAGCGCACTGGATCGGCTCACCGATTGTTTGGCGCGCGTCCCTCGACACTCGTCCCTCGTCTGCATGGACACGTGAGCCCGCGGGTCCGGTCGAGCAACGAGAGCCCCCGCCCGAAGGCTGGACGAGGGAGCGAGATCAGCGCAGCGAGGAGAACAGCGCCATCTTCATCTCCAACGCCGTGTCCTGGACATTGCGTGACAGCCGCTCCTCGGTCGCACGTTTCTTGCGCAACTTCGCTTCCTTCACCTCGGCCGCGAGGTTCGACGTCTCGAGCTCGGCGATCTCCAGCCGCACGTTGCGCAACCGCTCCAGCAGCACGTCGAGATCCTTGGCCTCGGCGGCCGCGATCGCCTCGGCGAGCGCCACGCCGGACAGATCCCGGATCGACTCGAAAAACTGAAGGCGCGCCTTCTTGCGCCCGCGCACCTCCCACCGGATCGGGTTGACCGAGAAATCGTCGCGCCGCGCCACGAAAGCCACGCGAACCGAACGGGCGCCCAACTGCCCCTCGCCGCTCCCGCCGGAACGCGACCAGTTCGTCAGACGCTGGAACCACGAAGCATCATCACCCGCCGAAACCTCGACGCTCCCAGTCGGGGCCGGAACCTCGGAAGCCGGCCGGCGAGCGTAAGCAGTGGCGCTCAACGAGAGAAGAGTCGTCGCAGCGACGAGTGGAAGGAGGGACTTGTTCATAGGAAGCGAGCTGGATGGATTGGAGGAAAATGCGGAGGCGCGCAAGGACGGCCACGCAAAGGTCCGCAGCGGCCGATCCGAAGATCCCGCTTCCGCAGACGCCGTGAACGGCGCGCGAGTTCCCCGGTCGGAGGTGGAAAAACCGGATTTCCCCGCTCCGCCCGCCTACCCCGCCGCTCAACGCCGGCCGTCCGATTTGGCCGCCCGCGTCGAGTCCTGCGGCGCAGCCAGTCGAGCCGCACCGCGGCTCCGCGGGCCCCGCTCCAGGACGTTCTTCTGCCTTCTAAAACCGGGGCGACGTCCGCAAGATCCCCACCCTCGTCCCATGATCCGCTTCGCCGTCACCACCCTGCTCGCCGAGACCTCCGAATACGACCTGCTGGTCTTCCACCTCTCGAGCGAAGAGCACTACCTTTCGATCCAGCGACGCGCCGACCTCAAACCGGGACGCTTCGGCGCCATCCGCTTCGAGTGCGACGGCCAGCTGTGGAGCGGCTACGATGTGATCCGCGAGTTGCGGTACAGCCCGGAGCGACTGCAGATCTCGCTCGATCCCGCGAAAGCCGGCAAGTTCGAGGGCCGCCACGAGTACGAGATCGATTTCGGCATCGATCCGGCGGACAAGCCCGCGGCGCTCCGTTTTCTGCGGAAGCTCTTCGCCGGAACCTCGCTGCTCACCGAAGAGGCGAGCAGCGAGTGCTGAACTCAGCCGGATGTTTCACACGTAGCGAAAGCCGCCAAGGCTTTCGACCCAGCGTGGCAGATCGAAACTCTGGCGAGTTTCGCTACAGCGCCCTGCTTCCGCCTTCATCAAGAGTGTGAGGTTCACGGGCTCAGGTCGCTAGAACCCCATCGCGGGCGCCGCGCGGGTGAAACGCCCCGGATCAAGCGGCGGCCCGACCCCACGGGCGGAGCGGTCTCACTGCGCCCGGTCTTGGCCCCCGGCGGCGCGGCGCTCCTTCGCCTTCTGCTTCATCTCCGCCCGGGCCGCGGCGCGGAGTTCATCGTATTTCTTCTGCTGCTCGGGAGTGAGCAACGGGCGGATCTGCGCGGCCGCCTTCTGGTTGATCTCGCGCGCCTCGCGCATGCGTTCGCGACGCTCCGCCTTCGCATCGTCGCGCAGCGCGCCGAGATCGGCGACCTGCTGCTGCACGATCGGGGCGATCTTCGCCTTCTGCTCTTCGGTCAGGTTGAGCTGGGCGATGACCTCCTGGACTCGCGCGAGGCGTTCCGCGCGGGCGGGCGCAGGCGGTGCTGAGGGCGCGGGAACCGGATCGGCCGCGAAGGTCGGGAGACCGGCGGCGAGAGCGAGAAGGAGGAGCGGGAGGATTGGTTTCATGGTCATGGTGCCTCGTTGAACGCACGGCGCGACCGGAGGTTTCAAAGAAATCCACAGGTGGATGAAGTCGCGCCCGCGCGCCCCACCTCACCGCCCGCCGCCCTTCGCCGACTCCTCGGCGGCGATGCGGGTGATGTGGGCGACGAAGTCCGGATCCTCGCCCGCGAGCAGCTCCGGCAGGAGTCGCCGGAAATCCGTCCGCCGGCACCAGTAGCGCATGTAGTCCTCCCAGCTCATCCAGAGGCGCTGGGTCTGCCGCTTCATGTGCTCCTCGTACACCAGCAGGTACGCCCGCTCGAACAGCGAGATCAGCAGTTCGAACAACACGCCGCGCCGCTCCCGCTGTTCCGCCGTGAGCGCCGCCTCGGTGGCCTCGTCCACCTGCGCGCGCATCAGGCCGAGGTCGGCGTGTTGCAGGACGATCTTCAGGAACTCCGCGTACTCGTCCGAGAGCCGCTGGTAGATCTCCTCCTCCTCGTTCTGCCGCTCCCGGCGCTGTTCGTAGAGGAACACCGCGATGGCAAACGGCAGGCCCACGACCGTCACGATGTACGACGCCGCTTCGAGCCATTCGAGGGGACTCCATTCCATGCGTCCAACCATGGCCGCCGCCGCCCCCGAGTCGAGCCCTCCGCCCTTCTGCTGCTCATACTCCTGCTCCTGCTGGATTCAGCGTTCAGGGTTCAGGGTTCAGGGTTCAGGGTTTTGAGTTTCGGGTTTCGGGTTTCGGGACACGAGTTGCGGCAACGTTTCGCTTCCGTTTCACCCCCTATCGTTCTCGTTCTCCTACTCGTTCTCGTTCTCCTGCTCCTGCCGGGTTCTGGGTTCAGAGTTCAGAGTTCAGGGTTTTGAGTTTCGGGTTTCGGGTTTCGGGCCGCGAGTTGCAGCAACGTTTCGCTTCCATTTCGCCCCCTATCGTTCTCGTTCTCCTGCTCCTGCTCCTGCTGGGTTCGGAGTTCCGAGCCCCGAGCTTCACGTTCAACGTCCGAAGTTCACTGTTCGCTGCTCAATGGTCGCCCGTCCTTCAAGTACTCCGCCACGATCGGCACATCCGCCGGCGCCCACTCGAGCGTGCGCAACTCCGCCGGCGTGCACCACCGCAGCGCCGCGTGTTCCGCCGCGTGCGGCTCGGCGCCGCCATCGCGCAAGGTCGCCCGGAACGGCGTGAGCGTGATCGCGAACTTCCCGTAGTCGTGCACCGCGTCGGCCAGTCGCGCGCCGAGCACGATCTCCACGTGCAACTCCTCGCGGATCTCGCGCCCCAGCGCGGCCTCCGCCGCCTCGCCCGCCTCGAGCTTGCCGCCGGGAAACTCCCACAGCAGCCCCTGCGCCTTGCCCGCCGGCCGCTGCGCCGCCAACACGCGCCCGCCGCGCTCGATCAGCGCACAGACGACGTGGTAATGCGGTTTCGCGACAGGTGCCGACATGGCCCGGGGTTGTAGGTTTCCCGCCCCGCGACGCAACCGCCGAGTCCGCCACCACGCTTGCGGTAGGGTCGGACCTCGTGTCCGGACCGCCTATTTCCGGTGGTGGTTCGGGCTGTACGCTCGACATTCTGGCGCCGCCATCTGTCGGGCGCTTCAGCCACCGTCCACCGTCCACCGCCCACCGCTCACCGAATCGCCACCGTCTCGCCCACGGCGAGCGTACGGAACTGCTCCGCCGGCACACCGCGCGCGGCGAGCGTGGCCGCGAGCAACACCGGCGGTTCACGCAACGGCTCCTCGGTGAGGACGAACGTGCCCCAGTGCATCGCCAGCGACTGCCGCGCGCCGATCATCTGGTGGATCTCCACGGCGTCGGCCGCGGTGCAGTGGACGGGCGTCATCACCCAGCGCGGCTGGTACGCGCCGATCGGCAGCAGCGCGACATCGACGCCACCCGTCGCGCGCAGCCACGCGCCGAGCTCGCCGAAGAACGGCGCCATGCCGGTATCGCCGGCGAAATAGATCCGCTTCCCCGCGACCTCGAGCAGCCAGCCACACCAGAGCGCGACGTTGCGGTCGTGCGTGCCGCGCGCCGAGAAGTGCAGCGCCGGCAACGCCGTGAGCTTCGCGCCCGCCACCGCGAGCGTCTCGCCCCACTCGGCCTCGTGCGTGCGACCGCCAGCCTTGCGTCCGACAAACTGCGCCAGCCCCGCGGGCGCCACGTATGCCGGAGTGGCGCCGAGTCGCCGCAACGTGGGCACATCGCAGTGATCGTAGTGCGAATGACTCACCAGCACGAGGTCGATGCGTGGGAGCTGTTCGAACGGAATCCCCGGCGCCACACGCCGCCGCAGCGACCACAACGGTATTGGCGAACAGAACCGCGACCAGATCGGATCGGTAAGGATGTTCAGCCCGCCGACTTGGATCAGCCACGTCGAGTGCCCAACCCAGGTGAACTGCATCGCATCCACCGGCGGCGCCGCGATCCGCGCCAAGTCCGCCGCCACAACAGGCGCTGCCCCCGCCGGCACGCGCGAGCGCTCCACCGCTGGCTGCTCCTTCGGCCCGAGCCGCAGCCCCCACTTCAGAATCTGGGTCAGTTCCGGTGGCTTCACTCCACCGATATTCTGGTAGCGACCCGTCTGCGGATCGCGCTGGGCGCGGAGGGAGTCGGGGTAGGCGGAAGCGCTATCTCCTGCTGCACGGTTGTCGCTCATCAATAGATCAGCTCGGAGGATCTCCAGCCATGTCCGGGTATAAAACCACAAAGAACAGGCGCTGTGTCTCCGGATCATATGCCAGCTCCCAGCGATTGTGCGGAGACCGACCGACACAGCGGTACACGCCTTGCCTCTGCACAAACCAAGCAGGATCAATCCCGAGGTCGGAGTTCAGCGGGAACTCCGATGAAATGCTGAAGCCATACCGCGTCAGGAACACCGACTCTTCTGCCTTTGGGATCCTCAATCGGCCGGACAAACAGAACTCTCGCGGATGAGCGGTTTCGACTTCGAAATACCCAGCTGGCAGCTTGATGCCGCTCACACGCTCAAAATAACTGATGTTGTCTTCGGCTCCACAGCCACGGAGCCACAAGATGGCCGCGCTCAGAAGCAGCAGCACACCAAGCCCACCAACCAGCAGCAGGCACTTGATCGTTCGCCGCATAGTTTTCGCGCCGTCCCTCACTCCCCCCGCTGCCGTACCGCCTCGAAGAGCGTGATGATCGTGGCCATCGCCACGTTGAGCGAGTCGGCCTGGCCGGCCATGGGAATGCGGATGCGGGCATCGGCCTCCTTCAGCCAGAAGTCGCTCAGCCCGTACTGCTCGCTGCCCATGAGCAGCGCCACCGAGCCGGTGAGATCCGTCTTGGTGTAGAGC
>JAEXPQ010000005.1 GCA_023446735.1 Verrucomicrobiota bacterium | reverse complement strand
GTAGCAGACGCCGAGGCCGCGCCCCTCGG
Source organism: Verrucomicrobiota bacterium (assembly GCA_023446735.1). Taxonomy (GTDB): domain Bacteria; phylum Verrucomicrobiota; class Verrucomicrobiia; order Opitutales; family Opitutaceae; genus CAJCBL01. Next base: position 2,886 of record JAEXPQ010000005.1, on the reverse strand, counting down.
GTACAGCACGCACCACGGCGGCGACGTCGCGCAGGAAACGCGCCTGGCCTTCGGGAGTCATGGGCCAGTCCATATGAGGGCGACCGGCAAAATGCTCGTCGGGTTTCCACGGGTAGGCGGTCTCGGCGACCAGCACCGGCTTGCCGAATTCGCGCGCCAACGTCTCGAGGGCGACGCGCAGCGCATCCAAACCGTGGTGCCAGTCGGGATAATAGCTCACGCCGATGATGTCGTAGGGCACGCGTTCCTCCGCCGCGCGGCGGCAGAACCAGACGGCACGGTCGAGTTGGTGCGGGCTCTCGATGTGCAGGATCGTGCGCGGGCGCCGCGCGCCGGGCATCGCCTCATCGAGTCCGGCGTAGGCGGCGCGCAGCAAAGCGCCCAGGCGGGCCCACGAGGCCTCGTTCTCCGCCTCCGCGGCGGCGAACTCGACCTTCCCCTCGGGCCAGAGCAGGCCGTTGGTGATTTCGTTGCCGAGCTGCACGAAGTCCGGCGCCACGCCGGCGCGCACAAACGCGGAGAGCGTCTCCCGCGTGTAGCGCTGCACCTCGGCGGCAAGCTCGGGCAGCGCCAGCCGCTCCCAGGCCGCCGGCTTGAACTGCTTGGCCGGGTCGGCCCAAGTGTCGGAATAATGCAGATCAAGCAGCAGGCGGGCACCGGTGCGTTTCACGCGCTTGGCAAGCGCCAGCGTATAGCGCAGGTCATTCGTGACCACGCCCTGGCCGTCCGGGGCGACGAAGAGCCGCAGGCGAAAACAGTCCACCCCCTCGGCGCGGAGCAGCTTGAGCGCATCCCCGCGGCGGCCGGCGGCATTCCGATAGACCGCGCCATGACGCTCGAAAACTGGCAGGGCCGAAACATCGGCGCCGGCGATCCATTCGGCGGACGCGGCCGGCTCCGGGGCGGCCGGCGCGGCGCAGATGGAGAGCAACCCCAACGCCAGGATACAAAGCCGGCGGCGAAGCGTCCGCTTCACGGCCGGCGACACGACGGACAGGGAAACCAGGGGCAAAAGCACGGCGACCACGCTGGACGGGCGAGCGTCTTCGTCAACTGTTTTACCTTTCGTGAAACTGTTTTACTACGGCGGATCCGCCTCTTCCCTCGGTTTCAGTTCGTGCAACCGACCCAGCCGCCCCAGCTGCGGGAAGAGCGCCGCCACGCCGAGCACCACCAGCACCGTCCCCACCCCGCCGGCGACGACCGCCACGACCGGGCCGAAGGCGCCGGCCATCGTGCCGGCGCGGAACGCGCCGACCTCGTTCGAGGAGATGATGAAGATCTGATTCACCGCGGTGACCCGCCCGCGGAGCCAGTCGGGCGTCAACAACTGCACGAGCGACTGGCGCACCACGACACTCACGTTGTCGAGACAGCCCGAGGCGAAAAGCATCGCGAACGACAGCCAGTACCAGCGCGAGAGGCCAAAGACCGTGATGACCACACCGAAGCCGGCCACGGCCCAAAGCATCGTCGACCCCGGTCGCCGCATCGGCCGGCTGTGGGTGAGCCACATCGCCATCAACACCGCGCCCATCGACGGCGCCGCGCGCAGCCAGCTCAGCCCGATCGGGCCCACGTGCAGGATCTTGTCGGCGTAGACCGGCAACAGCGCCACCGCGCCGCCCAGCAACACGGCGAAGAGGTCGAGCCCGCTGGCCGCCAGGATCTCCTTGTTGCGCCAGATGAAGCCCGCCCCCGCGCCGAGCGTCCGCCAGGTCCGCGGCTCGGGCTTCAGCTCCGGCTCACGATAGGTGACGCCCTGCAAGAGCCCGACCATCGCGAAGGCCAGCACCGCATCGAGCAGGTACACGGCCGAGAAGCCAAGCCAGGCGATCAGGAAACCGGCCAGCGTCGGCCCCAGCATCGCCGTGAGCTCGAACGAACTCGAGTTCCACGTGATCGCGCTGGCGATGAGTTTGCGCGGCAGGATCAACGGCACGATCGACGCCCGCGCGGGCGTGCCGAGGGTGCGGATCGTCTGGTCGAGCAACAACAGCAGGAAGACCGCCGCCAGCGCCGGACGCTCGAAACCGGCGGCGCGCACCTGCTCCGCCTCCGCGCCGAGACGCGCGACCCACAGCAGCCCTTCATTGAACCAGCGCAGCACGCCCCAGTCCGGCACCCGTTCGGGCCAGGCGGAGACCACCGCCAGCAGCACCGAAACCACCGCGGAGACCGACAACGTCACCTGAATCAGGCGACGCCGGTTCACGCGATCCGCCAGATGCCCGGCGGGCAGCGCGAGCACGATGTACGGCAGGAAATTGACCAAGCCGACCAGCCCGAGGGCGGTCGCCGACCCCGTCCAGCGGTAGATCTGCCACGTGGCCACGAGCCCGAGGCCCTGCCGGCCGATATGGGCCAGGGTGTTGCCGATGAGATAGCGACGGTACGCCGGCACGCGCAGCGCCGCGTACGGGTCGCGCGGCTCGTCGGCCGCCGGTGTCGGGTGGGACATAAACGGACGAGGCTCGCCGACACGGCGCCTCCGCGGCAAACGCCTTCTTCGGCGCGCCGCGCGCGCGAAGACACAACACCGCTTGCCAAGCCGGGAGGCGCCTGCCACGTTCCGCGCCTTGTTCTTTGATTGGCGCACTTGCCAGTCCCCCGCCACGGACCGAGCGACCTGTCGCTTGGACCCTTGGCACTTGTTACTTTCATCTTTGGGGGTGTTCTGGATTCGACCCTTGGTCGGAGTGCAGCGCTGCACGTCGAGGTTGGTGGCCCCCTCGTTAATCCAGCCGCCAAAAAACTAAGTGGCACCTACGAAGAAATGCCCCTGGCTGCTTAATTAAAGCAACCACGCGTCACCGGCGACACCTGCTAGCCGGATGATGCGACGACAGCAGGCATAGCGCGAGGGGGCGTCAATGGCCCTCGCGT
>JAEXPQ010000308.1 GCA_023446735.1 Verrucomicrobiota bacterium | reverse complement strand
GCCCGGCCGCGCGCACGCGCCGGGCGGCGCGGGTGCCGGTGAGACAAAGAAAATACTTGGCCATCGGGCGCCGCGGATCGGTGCGGATCTCGAGCCCGGTCGTGCGGTCGTAGTGGAAGAGGGTGCCGGCGCGAAGCGGGGAGGTGACGCCCGCCAGCGTGACCGAGCCCTCGCCCGCGATCACGAGTTCGAGCGTGGTGAACTCGATCTGGTCGCGCTGGACCAGGTAGTCCGGATCGCAGCGCTCGAATCCGCCATAGGCGGGGATGACGCCGGTGTCGCGGGTCTCGCCGAGGCCGAGGAAGAAGTAGCGCGACCCGGAGACCTGGGTCGACAGAACCGCCTGGCGACGCGGCGGGGGCGGGGCGAAGGGCATTCGCCGATTCGGGCCGCGCGGGCCGGGCACGGCAAGAATATCCATCCTTAAGCCAGCTATCTCCATTGATGGATAGTAGCCGGAGCGCCTCGATTCATCATCATGACGGGCCTTGGTTCCCCCTTCCCCCATGAAAGCGACCACCGAGAGAAAACCCGTCCGCTACGGCATGGTGCTGCGTGTGCGGCCCGAGTATTTCGAAGAATACAAACGGCAGCACGCGGCCGTGTGGCCCGAGGTGCTTGCGACGATCGCGCGCTGCCAGATCCGCAACTACTCGATCTACCACAAGGATTTCGTGCTCTACAGCTACTTCGAGTATTGGGGCGACGACTTCGCCGCCGACATGGTGAAGATGGCCGCCGATCCCGCGACCCAGCGTTGGTGGGCGCTGATGGAGCCGATGCAGGACCCGTTGCCCACGCGCGCGCCCGGCGAGTGGTGGGCGCGGATGGAGGAAGTCTTCCACGTTGATTGAGCCGCGGCTTGCCGAGGTAGGAGCCTGCTCGCAGGCGATCTGCGCTCGGCGAGCCACGGACCACGGAATCGCCTGCAAGCAGGCTCCTACATACGGACACCGAATCTTTCACCCCGTTTCACCCCATGAAGAAGAAGACCGCGAAAACCATCCTGCTCGTCGCCAACGGCGACTTGCGCCTCTCCGCCAACCAGAAGTGCTGGGCCGCCCAGGCCGCGATGGAGCAGCAGCTCACCGCCGCGGTCGCTGCCGCCGGCTACAAGCTCGTGCGTGCGCACGCCTACAAGCCGGACCAAAAGCACGGCTTCATCAGCTCCCAAAAGGAGGGCATGGCGGTGTTCGCGGAGATCGATCCCGATCTGCCGCTCATCGTCGCTGAGTCGGTCTGGCAGTATTCGCATCACCTGCTGCCGGGGCTGGTCTCGCACCGCGGGCCGATCCTCACCGTGGCCAACTGGTCGGGCACGTGGCCGGGCCTGGTCGGCATGCTCAACCTCAACGGGTCGCTGACCAAGGCGGGCGTGAAGTACTCCACGCTCTGGAGCGAGGATTTCACCGACGAGTATTTCCTTTCGCGGCTGAGCGCGTGGTTGAAGACCGGTGTCGCCAAGCACGCCACCGCGCACGTGAAGCCGCTCGCGCGTTGCTCCGTGCCGACGAAGGCCGCGGCCGCCGCGAAGAAGATCGCCGCCGACCTGCGCCGCCGGAAGTCGATCCTCGGCGTCTTCGACGAGGGTTGCATGGGCATGTACAACGCCGTGATCCCGGACGAGTTGCTCTTCCCAACCGGCGTCTTCAAGGAGCGGCTTTCCCAGAGCGCGCTCTACTACGGCGCCACGCAGGTGAGCGACGCGGAGGCGCGCGAGGTGTTCGCCTGGTACAAGGCCAAGGGCCTGAAGTTCCGCTTCGGCACCGACGAGGCCACCGAGCTCACCGAGGCGCAGGTGCTCTGGCAGTGCAAGACGTACATCGCCGCCGTGCGCATCGCCGACGAGTTCGGCTGCGAGTCGATCGGCATCCAATACCAGCAGGGACTGAAGGACCTGTTGCCCGCGTCCGACCTCGTCGAGGGCACGCTCAACTCCACTGAACGTCCGCCGGTGCAGCGCGCCGACGGCTCGGTCATCCGCGCTGGCGAGCCGATCCCGCATTTCAACGAAGTCGACGAGTGCTCGGGCCTCGACGGCATCCTCACCAACCGCGTGCACAAGGCCCTCGGCCAACCGGTCGCGACGACGCTGCACGACTTGCGCTGGGGCGATTGGGACCAGAGCGGCACCACGCAGGAGTACGTGTGGGTGTTCCTCATCTCCGGCAGCGCGCCGGCCGACCACCACATCGACGGCTGGGCCGGTTCGGATTCGCTGCGCCAGCCGGCGATGTATTTTCGTCTCGGTGGCGGCACGCTCCGTGGCATCGCCAAGCCCGGCGAGATTGTCTGGAGCCGCGTCTTCCTCGAAAAGGGGAAGCTCAAGATGGACCTCGGCCGCGCGAAAGTCATCACGCTCCCGCAGGCGGAAACCGAGCGCCGCTGGAAGGAGACGACGGTCGAGTGGCCGATCATGCACGCGGTCACCTACGGTGTGAGCCGCGACCAGATGATGGCGCGCCACAAGGCCAACCACATCCAGGTCGCCTACGCCAATTCCGCCCGCGAGGCCGACCTCGTGCTCTACGCCAAGGCCGCGCTGGCCCGCGAGCTCGGCCTCGAGGTCGCGCTCTGCGGCACCAAGGCCGACGGCTCGAAGTTCTAGATCCCCACCCGGAGCTCGGCCTCGCGGGCG
>JAEXPQ010000291.1 GCA_023446735.1 Verrucomicrobiota bacterium | reverse complement strand
CTCGTCGGCCGCGTCGCCGCGGCCGAGCCCGCCGCCGCTCCCGCGGCCCCGGCCGGCACCGCGCCGAGCCTCGCCGGCGAACAGGCCGGCTATTTCCGCTTCAAAATCGGCGCCTTCGACGCCGTCGCCCTCGACGACGGCGGCTTCGGCGGACCGCTCGACCAATCGCCCTGGCCCGCCGGCGACAAGGCCAAGCTCGCCGCCGATCTCGCCGCCGCGTTCCTGCCCGCCGATTCCTTCGGCCTGCCGTTCAACAACCTGCTCGTGCGCATGGGCGCCGAGCTCGTGCTCTTCGACGCCGGTTGCGGCCCCGTCTTCGGCCCGGGCAACGGCAAACTCGTCCGCCGGCTCGCCACGATCGGCGTGAAGCCCGAACACATCACCGCGGTCTTCCTCTCCCATGCCCACGGCGACCATTTCGGCGGCCTGCTCGACGCCGACCAGAAGCCCGTCTTCCCCCGCGCCCAGCTCTTCATCCACCGCCGCGAATTCGAATTCTGGACCGGCAGCGCGCCCGACCTCTCGCAGACTTTCGTCCCGGCCGCCGACCGCCCCGGCGCCATCGCCAGCGCCCAGGCCTACCTCAACGCCTTCAAGGGCAAGTGGCAGTTCATCGCCCCCGGCGACAAGCTCCTCGACGGGCTCGAGATCATCGACGCCCCGGGCCACACCCCGGGCCATGTCGCGTTCCAGCTCGCCTCGGGCAACGCCCAGTTGCTCCACTTCGTGGACACGGTGCACCACCACGCGATCTCCTTCGCCAACCCCGAGGTGCCCTTCGGCTACGATGTCCTCCCACAAGTCGCCGTCGCCACCCGCCGGAGACTCCTCGACCGCGCCGCCGCCGACCGCACCCGCCTCTTCGGCGCCCACATGCCGTTCCCGGCGCTGGGTTACGTGCGCAAGGTCGGCGCCGCCTACGAACACGTGATCGAACCGGCGCCCGCGGTGTGATCGACCTACGCAGCACTTCCGCTCCGGCCCCGCGGTCCCCGAGACCGCGGGGCCTTCGTTTTCCCGCCCCGGGCGATTCGAAAACCCACCCTAAAGTCCCGGCGTCCGCCGCCGCTAGGAGAAGCAGCCCGCGCCCGCCATGCTCAAGCTGCCGCTCCTCGCCCTCTTCCTTTGCCTCGCCGGCCACGGTGGCGCGCAGCCCAAGGACTACCGCGAACCACCGGCCCCCGCCCACACGATCCCGCCCGCTGTGAACGCGACCGCCTATGCACCGGACACGTTCGCCGAGCTGCTCGTCGAGACCGACGCCTACGGCTTCGTCACTCGCGCCGAGGTGAGAAACACGTCCCAACCCGCGTTCGCCCAGGCCTGTGTCGACGCCGTCCGCCACTGGCGCTACGCCCCCGCCCGCGAGTACGGGCACCCGACACCGGCTCGTTTCATCCAGCCCATCCGAATCGCCGCCGGCCGGATCCGAGTCGGAGCCCGAAGCTACTTTCCGCCCCCCGCAGCGACGCCGTCTCCGGTCACGGACACTCCGCGCGATCGTTGAACGATCAGGCGATCTCCGCGAATCCACCAGCGAACCGATTCGCGCCTGCGACACGGTGGCCAAGTCCCCGGCCGCTCACCCACCGGCACGGGCGCGCGCGGTGAGCGCCTTCAGCCGCGCCTCGAATTCCGCCAACACCACGGAACGACGGAAACGCCCGACCCAGCCGAGACCGTTGCGGCCCCAGGTCGCCAGGCGCTCCGGACCGGCCTGCGCCATCCGCGCCGCCGCAGCGGCCACCGCCGCCGGATCGTCCGGCGGCACCACCAGCCCCATGTCGGCCTCGGCGACCGCGCGCGCCAGCTCGCTGGCGTCGTCGGCCACGGCCAAGATCGGCTTCGCGCGGCCCAACGCCGTGAGCAGCTTACTCGGAAAGAAGAACTGCCCCGTGCCTTTCTGCTGCGTGATCACGCAGACGTCGGCCGCGATCAACATCTCCACGAAAGCCTCGTCCGGTTGCAGCGGCAGGAAACGCAACGTGCTCACCCCGCGCTCGGCGGCGAGGGCCACGAGCGCCTCCTTGCCCGCGCCATCGCCGGCCACGACCCAGGTCACCGGCGGCGCGTCCGCCGGCACGGCCGCCGCCGCTTCGAGCAGCACGCCGAGCCCCTGCTTCATCCCCACGTTGCCCGAGTAGACCGCGAGAAACGCGTCCCGCGGCAGCCCGTGCCGCGCGACAAACGCCTCCCGCGCCCGCGCGCGTTCGTCCGGTGCCGCCGCGCCCGGTAACGCATCCGGCACCCAGTTGGGAAAAAACACCCGCCGCGCGTCCTCCACGCCCTTCGCGCGAAACGCCGCCAGCATGCCGTCCGAAATGCCCGAGACCGCCGCCGCCCGCCGGTAGGCGAACGCCTCGAGCGCGTACAACAGCCGCGTGAAGCGGCCCGGGCGCAACATCCCCAACCCCACCGCCGCATCCGGCTGGAGATCCTGCACATGGAAGACATACGGTCGCCGCCACAGGCGACTGACCAGCCACACCGGCACGCCCAACGGCAGCGGCGGCGAGACGGCCACGATCACATCCGCCCGGCGCAGCGTCAGCACGCGCAGGAACGACACCGCGAGAAAACTCGCCTCATGGAGCATCCGCCGCAGCGCCGTCACCCGCGCTGGCACATGGTGCCAACCGCGCCGCACCGTCACGCCGCCCAGGCGCTCCGTCGCGACCAGGCGTCCGCGGTCCTCCGGGCGTTTCCGCCACTGCGGGTAGTAAGGAAACGTCGTCACCATCTCCACCGCGTGGCCGCGCTCCGCCAGCCACTCGGCCAGCCCCGCGTTGAACGGGGCGATGCCGGTCGGCTCGGGCGCGTAGTTGATACCCCAGATTAGGATCCGCATCGGTCGTGCGCGCGCATCGTGGCAGCCGCGCCCGCTTCGTCAACGGGCCGCTCGCCGTCCTGCACCCGAGCACCGTATCCGGGAAACCCCGAGGGCGGGGTCCTTGACTTCCCCGACCTCCCGCCAACGCTCCAACCGGGCCCGTCGCCCCGCGGTTTCGCCGCCCGGCGATCGAACCGGCCCGACCGCCCTCGCCGCTCCCCCGGCCCCCGTCCGCCGCCCTCCACCGATGAAACTCTCCCGGAAAACCGTCCTGCTCTCCCTCGCGATCGCCACCCCGGTCCTGCTCGGCGGTGGCTTCCTCTTCGCCAAGAAGGTCGCGTGGCCACGCTACAAGCAGTACCGCGCCGCGAGCTTCGAACGCAGCGCCCGCGAGTTCCTCGAAAAGGGCGACTACGACAACGCCATGCTCTTCGTCCGCAAGAATCTCGCGGCCAACCAGCGCAGCGCCGCCAACTGGCGCCTCGCCGCCGAGATCGCCGCGAAACGCGACGACCCGAGCGTGCTCTTCTACCAGCAACGCCTCCTCGACCTTGAGCCGACCCTCGCCCACCGCCTCCAGTTGCTGCGCGAGGCGCTCGCCCGCCGGGCCGATCTCGCCGCCGCCCGCGCGATCGAGGGTGCCGGCGCCGAGGCGCGCGACTCCGCCGAGTTCCACGAACTCGCCGCCCAGGCCCTCCAACGCACGGGCAATACCACCAAGGCGAAATTCCACCTCATCGCGCTGTGCGAACTGCGGCCCGACAGCCGCAGCGCCCGGCTCGACCTCGCCCAACTGCGCCTGGCCGACGCCACGCCCGAGCAGCGTGGGCAGATCCGGGCCGAGATCCGCACCCTCGCCTCCGACCCGGAGCTGCGGGCCCGCGCCCTCACCCAGTTGCTCGGCGACTCGATCCAGCGCAACGAGTCCGCCGAGGCCCTCGACCTCGTCACCGCGCTCCAGCGCGAGCCCGACCTGTCTGTCGGCCAGTTCATCGCCATCGCCGAAGCCCAACGGCGCTTCCAGCCCGCCGAGTTTCCCGCCAGCCTCGAGCGCCTGCTCCGCCTCGCCGGGGACAAGCCGGTCGACATCGCGCGCGTCGGCCAGTTCCTGCTCTCCGCCGGCCGCGCCGCCGAGGCGCAGTCGTGGCTCGCCTCGCTCCCCGCCGCGACTGCGGAGCACCTCACCGTCCAGCGCCTGCGCGCCGCCGTGCTCGCCGAACTCGGCGACTGGCCCACCCTCGAGACCTTCCTCGAACCGGCCGACTGGGGCGAGTACGAGTTCGAGCGGCTCGTATTGATCGCCTTCGCACAGAACCGCCTCGGCAACCTCCCGGCCTTCGGCGAGACCTGGCGCCTCGCCCTCGCCAGCGCCGGCACGCACACCGCCAAGCTCGAGAGCCTGCTCCAGCGCACCCAGCGCTGGAACTGGCGCGAGCAACGCATGGAGGTGGTGTGGCGCCTGTTCCAGCAGACGCCCTCCAACCCGCTGCTCCAGCAGCAGCTCTACGCCTACGAACGGGCCCGGGGCAGCACCGCCAACCTGAACCGCCTCTTCGCCCGTATCCTCGAAACCAGTCCAAACGACGCCAGCGCGAAGAACAACTTCGCCTACACCAGCCTGCTGCTCGGCTCCGGCACCGCCCGCGCCACCGCCCTCGCCCGGGAAGCCCACCAGGGCGACCCCCGCAACGCCAACTACGCCACCACCTACGCCTTCGCCCAGCTTCGCTCCGGCCAGCCCGAGCAGGCGCTCGCCACCCTGGCCGCGCTCGACTCCCTCCAGCTCTGGCAGCCCGAGCGCATGGTCATCCACGCCGCCACGCTGGTCGCCTTGAACCGGCTAGCCGAGGCAGAACCGCTGCTGAGCACGTTCGACGACACCGGCCTCTTGCCCGAGGAACGCGCCCTCTTCACCACGACCCGCGCCACCCTGGAGCGCCACCGGCGCGAGATCTCGCGCAACGCCGAGATCGTGGAAACCGTCGCCGCCCACCGCGACCCGACGGCGAAGAGCTTCCTCCCGCTCCTCCCCGATTCCGTCCGCCAAGCACCGTCGCTCCCGATGGAACTCGCCGACTCCCTCTACGGCCGCGACGATTTCGCCGCCCTCGCCAAGGAGCTCGGTGGCGCACCTTGGGAGAACCGCGACTTCCTCCGCCTCGCCCTCCTGGCCTACGCCCAACGCCGCCTCGACCGCGCCTCGGATTCCCGCACCAACTGGCGCCTCGCCGCCAACGCCGCCGGCACTCGCCCCGAGCTCCAACGCGCCCTCGCCGCGCTGGCGGGCGCGTGGAACTGGCAGGACGAGCGGATCGACCTGCTGTCCCGCGTCGTCCAGCGCGAACCCGAGGACCGCGCGGCACTTGAGGAGGTCGTCGCCCACTATTCGCGCCAGCGCCGTACCGGCGACCTCGCCCGCGTCTACGGCGCCGCCGTCTCCGGCGGCACCGCCACCTCCACCCAGCGCGCGCAGTTCGCCTATTGCAGTCTGCTCGTCGGCTCCAACACCTCCGAAGCCCATGTCGCCGCCAAGGCCGCCTTCGACCAGAACCCGGCCGACCTCGCCGCCGCCCGCGCCCTCGCGCTCTCGCTGTGGAAACAGGGCCAGGCCCGCGCCGGTCTCCAGATCCTCGGACACCTCGCCACCCGACTCTCGCCCGACGTGGACCTCTCGCTCGTGCTCGCGCTCCTGCACGAAGCCTCCGGGGACGCCGCCACCGCGCGCAAACACCTCGCCGCCTTCCCGCTCGCCGACGCCCTCCCCGAGGAGGCCGCGCTCGCCAAGGAGCTCACCGCCCGCCTCGACACGGCGAAATAACCGCCTACCTCCCCTCCCGCGCGCAAGTCCCGCACTGCATCTGCGCCACGACGATCGTATCGATTTCCTCGGCAAACAGCGGGGCCTGCTCGCGGTGGTAGATGTTCCAGGAGCAATGGATGGCGGGCAGGTCGATCTGGCCGGCGATGCCGCTGCGCACGAAGGAGAATACCGCCGGCGACATCGGGTAGTCGGCGGCCGTCCCGCGGACGATACCCTCCTCAGCCTCGATCTCCTTCGCAGCGGTGAACACCACGCGCAGGTCCTCGCCGTTGGGCATCTGCAGGTGCACCGTCACCGTGAGCCCGCGTAAGCAGCCTAAACGATTACGAAGCGAGGCGGATTTCGCCAAGACGATCATCGACACCAGATCAAGACGACTTGGCAAAAAGCCAATGCACGAGCCACCAGAACGAAGCCGGCCGGCGTCTTCCTCTGCGCCGGCGCCAACGATTCAATTGGCGGGTTGGGCAGCGACCGGGCTCGCGCTCCGGAAGGCGCGTGCGAGCACGCTGACCTGATACAGTTCCACCAGGTGTGCGGACACCATCGCTCGTGAGCTCGCGGCCATTGCCTCGTGGCTGAACTCGGACGACGGCCCGCGGCGAGGGGTCCCCCACAAGGGCGTTGGTCACATCGACTCCACCATCGACCAACCAGCCTATGATCGTGAATGGCCCAACAACCACGACGGCGGAATCGCTGCCGGCGGTGAGGTTGACCTCCTGCACGCCGCGGACCAGCACCGGCTGGCCGTTGTTCTGCATCAGATCTCAGCCGCGGACAGTGGCGCCGATCGTGCCGCCGGGCGCGAACCAGAGGGACGGATGGAAGGCGCGAATCGTCCCTCCAGTCGGGTCTTGACCGGTCGTCTCTTCGGAAGACATACCAACCGGCCAACTACCCCAAGTTCGTCAGTCCAGGAAACGACTTTTCGCGTTATCAACGAGTTGTGTGATTCAACTCGCGATTTTCGGCACTACATCGCTGATGGAGCGGGTGCCTTTGGGCAGGCGTAGGCCCAGATG
>JAEXPQ010000014.1 GCA_023446735.1 Verrucomicrobiota bacterium | reverse complement strand
GCACGGCCCAGTCGTGGATGCGCACGTCCCAGTAGGCGAAGTCGCGGCGCTCCAGCGCGAAGGCGACGGTCTTCTCCTCGCCGGGCGCGAGGCTGACCTTGGCGAAGCGCCGCAGCTGGCGCACGGGCTGGGGGACGCGCGGCGCACGCTCGTGGAGGTAGAGTTGCACCACCTCCTGGCCGGCGCGGGCGCCGGTGTTCTTCACTGTCACGGACACGCGCGCGCCGTCCTCGTCGTCCACCGACGTCGCTTCGGCGCGGATCGCGGTGTAGGCGAACGTGGTGTAGCTGAGACCGTGGCCGAACGGGAACTGCGGCTCGAGCTGGCGCGAGTCGAACCAGCGGTAGCCCACGAAGACGCCCTCGCCGTAGCGGGCCTCGCCATCGAGACCGGGGAAGTAGGGGAAACTCGAGGTGTCCTCGATCCGCTGCGGGAAGGTCTCGGAGAGCTTGCCGGAGGGATTGACGACGCCGGTGAGCACGTCGGCGAGCGCGCCGCCGCCGGCCTGGCCGCCGAGCCAGCCCTCGACGATCGCCGGCACCTGATTGGCCCACGGCAAGCGCACGGCCGAGCCGTTCAGCAGCACGACCGCGCAGCGTGGTTGGGCTGCGGCGACAGCGCGGATCAGTTGGTCATGCCCCGCCGGGAGATCGATGCCGGTGCGATCGTAACCCTCGGACTCCACCGCGTCGGGGAGACCGGCGGCGATGATCGCGACATCGGCCTCGCGCGCCGCCTGCACAGCCTCGGTGATGAGCGTGTCGTTGGTCACGCCGTCGGGCAGATAGCCCGGAGCGAACGTGAGGCGCGCGGCGGGGCCGGCGAGCCGGCCGAGTTCGGTCCAGAGCGTGTCGATCTGGGTCGGCCGCACCTGTGAGCTGCCCGCACCCTGGTAGCGCGGCTTCTGTGCGAAGGTGCCGATCACCGCCACGCGCACGCTCTTGTTGAGGTCGAGCGGCAGGAGGGCGCCGTCGTTCTTGAGGAGAACGATGCTCTCGCCGCCGACGCGGCGGGCGAGGGCGTGGTGGGCGACCGGGTCGAACTTCGCGCCGGCGCGACGGGCGTCGTGGGCCCGCAACGTCACGGCGAGCGTCTCCGCGACCACGCGGTCGAGTTGCGCCTCGCTCAGCTTGCCCGCGCGCACCGCGGCGACGATCTCGGCATCGGTGCGGCCCATCGACGAGGGCATCTCGAGATTCAAGCCGGCCTGCACACTCCCGACGCGATCGCTGACCGCGCCCCAGTCCGAGACCACGAGACCACCGAAGCCCCATTCGCGGCGGAGGATCTGGTCGAGCAGCAGGGCGTTGCGCGAAACGGGCACGCCGTTGAGCTGGTTGTAGGAGCACATCACCGTCCACGGCGACGCCTCGCGCACGGCGATCTCGAAGGCGCGCAGGTAGAACTCCCGCAACGTGCGCTCGTCGACGATGGAGTTGCTGAGCATGCGCTCGTACTCCTGGTTGTTGGCGGCGAAGTGTTTCAAGGAAGTGCCGACACCGCGGCTCTGCACGCCGCGGATGAACGCCGCCGCCATCTCGCCGGAGAGCTGCGGGTCTTCGGCGAAGTACTCGAAGTTTCGCCCGCCGAGCGGCGAACGCTTCATGTTCACGCCGGGCCCGAGCAGGATCTGCACGTCGTTGGCCTGGCATTCGTCGCCCAGCGCCACGCCGACTTCCTGGAGGAGCGCGGTATTCCACGTCGAGGCGAGTCCGGGCGCGGTGGGGAAGCACGTGGCCGCCACGCTCTCGCCGATCGAGGCGCCGGAGGCCTTGCGCAGGCCGTGCGGGCCGTCGGTCATCATGATCGAGGGTACGCCGAGGCGTTCGATCGGCTTGGTGGTCCAGAAGTCGCGCCCGGAGGCCAGCGAGGCCTTTTCCTCAAGGGTCATCTGGGCGACGAGGGTGCGGGCGCGCGCGAGGTCTTCGCGGGGTTCGGCGGCGTGGGCCGCGGTCAGGCTTGCGACGAGGCCGAGAGAGGCGCTCGCGAAGCGGAGGAATGACGGGGAGTTCATGGATGAAGGCGCGGGGCTGAAGCGCGGCCGCGCGGAACGGGGTTGGTGGGGTGAATGTTGGGAGAACGGGGTGCAGCCGGACGTTGTGTCGCCATAGACAGGGTACGAGTCTGGCGACGTTCCGGTATGTGGGGCGGAGTGGACCGCACGGCAGCGGCGGTCCGCCACTGTAAGCGGGACTCAGCGGGTGGTGCCCACGCGGTCGAGGAACTGGTAACGGGCCTCGACGGTCGATGGGGCGGCCTGCGACTGGACGTCGATGGTCATCACCGGCGGGGCGGGATCTTCGGCGGTGGCGGCGGGCCAGTTGGGCACGCCGGGGCCGTTGGGGTTGCCGGTCTTGATGAACTGGGCGAACGCGGCCTGCATGGTCGCCGAGACGCCGTAGTCGTCATCGGTCCAGGCGAAATCGCGGACGAGGTCGAGGTTGCCGAGGCAATAGGGGATCTCGCAGGCGTGGGGCGCGCCGATCGGCTTCAGGTGCGGCACGGGCGGCACGCCGAAGCGGGCCGGAACCGGAGCGGCTTGCGGGGGGATGCGAGCGTAGAGATAGCGGTAGGTCGGCTGACCGCTGTGGCGGCGATGCAGGTCGAACCACTTCCAGGTGCTGTACGAGATGAACCGGTCGGAGGCGAGGGCGGTGGCGGAGCGTTCGAGCTCTTCGGGCGTGCCGGCAGGATAGAGTTGCAGGGCGGTTACGTGGTCCTGGAGGAAGGCGAGTTTCAGTTTCTCGATATACGCGTCCTTCGAGTACGTTGGGCCCTGCATGAAGGCGAGGCCGGGAATCTCCGCGGAGTTCCAGCCCACGAGCAGCGGCACCCGGGCCTGTTCGCCCGCGCCGAAGATCTCCGCGACCGGTTTCGGCAGGAAATTGCCGTCGATCACGGCGGGGAAGCCCCAGCGGCGCGACTCTTGGTAGAGCTCAAAGATTTCACGCGTGCTCAAGGCGCGCAGCTGGTCGAGCGTGAGGTTGCCGGCCTTCTGAACGAATTCGGCACCCTGCCGCTCGGCCTCTGCGAGGGGCACGGCCGCCAGCGAGCTGCCCATCATCGAGCCGCTCTCGCCGATCGCGCCGGCGATCAGTCCGCGGGAGAGGGGCGAGGCCATGTGCGCGCTCACCGAGAACGATCCGGCCGACTCGCCGCCGATGGTGATGTGTTGAGGGTCGCCGCCGAAGGCCGCGATGTTGTCCCGCACCCAGCGCAGGGCGGCGTTCTGGTCGAGGAATCCATAGTTTCCTGACGCGTGGTAGGGCGCCTCGGCGCTCAGCGCCGGGTGGGCGAACGAGCCGAAGATGTTGAGGCGGTAATTGCAGGTGACGACCACGATCCCCTTCGCGGCCATGCTCGCGCCGTCGTAGCGCGCCTCGGAACCGTCGCCGGCGACGAAGCCACCGCCGTAGAAGTACAGGAGCACCGGCAGGCTCTTGGTGTCGCGGCGGGCGGGGGTCCAGACGTTGAGATACAGACAGTCCTCGCTCATGCCCTCGGAGCGGAAGACGATGTCGGGGAACACGACCGCCTGCACCGGGCTCGGGCCGAACTTCGTGGCCTCCCGCACGCCGGACCACGGCGTCACCGGTTGGGGCGCCTTCCAGCGCAGGGCGCCCACCGGCGGCTGGGCGAACGGGACGCCCAGGTAGCGCTGCACGCCGGTCTGCGCGTCGTATTGCCCTTCGAGCACGCCCGGCGCGATCTGCGTCTGCACCGGGAAGTGCCGATTGGTGGGTGCCGCTTGCGCGGCGGCGAGTAGAGGCAACGCCACGAGGAGGGCGGAAACGGCAAGGCACCGCCGTGCCGGGAAAAGACGAAGGGGTATGTCCATGCGCCGAGTCTAGCATGCAACCCGTGTGCCCAACTAGTCGCGGACTGAACCTCGGTTCAGATCACCGGCAACCGCACCGGGCGATCTCGAGATTGAAGTGGACGAGCTCCTCGTGGATCGCGATGCGGTCGCGGTACTCGGCGGCGGTGCGGCCGGTGTGCGTCACGATCGTGGCGACAACCGCGTATTGGCCGAGTCCGACGCGCAGCAGGTGCAGGTCGGTGAGACGGGAGTCGCCGTCGCTCTCGACGGCCTCGCGGATCTCGGCGGCGACGGGGTTGTCCATCTCGCGGTCGAGCAGCACGGTGCTGGTGTCGCGAACAAGGCCGTACGCCCAACGGGAAATGAGCATGGCGCCGAGGATGCCCACGGCGGCATCGAGCCAGTTCCAGCCGAGGTATTTGCCGCCGAGGAGGGCCGCGATGGCGACGACCGACGTGAGGGCGTCGGCCAGCACGTGCAGGTAGGCGGCGCGGAGGTTGAGATCGTGGCGACCGTCGCCGCCGTGACCGTGGCCGTGACCGTGGGAACGGCCGCCGCCGTGGTCGTGGCCGGAACCGAGCAGCCAAGCCCCGAGGAGGTTGAAGAGCAGGCCGATCACGGCGACCAGCATCGCCTGGTCGAACGCGATGGGCTCGGGGCGGAGCAGGCGCTGAACGGACTCCCACGCCATGTAGAGGGCGACGACGCCGAGCAGCATCGCGCTGGCGAAGCCGCCAAGCGCGCCGACCTTGCCCGGGCCGAAGGCGAAGCGCGGGTCTCGCGCGTGGCGGCGGGCGTAGCGGTAGGTGAAGACGGTGATCGCGAAGGCCGCGGCGTGCGTGCCCATGTGCCAGCCGTCGGCCAGCAACGCCATCGAGCCGGTGAGATGGCCGGCGACGATCTCGACGGCCATGACGACGACGGTGAGGGCGAGGACGAGCGTGGTGCGGCGTTCGCCGGAGTCGTTGCCGTGGCGGAAGTCGTGGGACAGAGGCTGGTCGGCGAGGCAGGGCATGGGCGGGGCGGAGAATCGGAACGGGAAACTCGGAGGACGGAGAGGCGGAAAGGCGGAGGGAGGAACCGCTAATGGACGCTAATTGGCGCCAATGCGGAACGGGATGCAGACCGGAATGTCGGGCGTGAAGCCCGACCCACCATCAGAGAGGTGACGTCAGTGGCGGGGCTTCGTGCCAGGAGTGGTACCCGATCCGCCGAGGTGCGGCGGAAGTTTGGGTGGGTAGCAGCCGCCGGCGCAGGGCGGGGCGCCCTTGGCGGTGCGCTTGCGGCGGGCGGTCCACCAGAGGTAGGCGACCGCCGCGGCGATGAGCGCGAAGACGAGGAGTTGGTCGAGCCAGGCGGGCATGGGTGGAGGACGGAAGGGTTGAAGTTGGAAGGCGGAAACTGGAAAGTGGGCCGGAGGTAGGAGCCTGCTTGCAGGCGAATTTGTGTTCGGGAATGGGAGGAGGTTGGATCGCCTGCAAGCAGGCTCCTACAGGTGAAGACGGCTCAGGAGAATCCGAGCAAGCGGCCGCCTTGGTAGACGAGGAAGGCGCCGGTCCAGGCGAGGGCGGTCATGTAGGCGAGCTGGAAGAGCGGCCATTTCCACGAACCGGTCTCGCGGCGCACGACGGCGCTGGTGGGCAGGCATTGCATCGCGAGCACGTAGAAGACCATGAGGCCGAAGATCACCAGCGGCGTGTAGACGGGCGTGCCGTCGGGGTGCGTCTCGGCGAGCATGCGGTCGCGCATCGAGTCGGTGTCCTCCTCGCCGCCCTCGACGGCGTAGATGATCGACATCGTGCCGACGAAGACTTCGCGGGCGGCGAACGAGCTGATGATGCCCACGCCGATCTTCCAGTCGTAGCCGAGCGGCTTGATCAGCGGCTCGATCGCGTGGCCGAGCTGGCCCGCGTAGGAGGCGGCGAGGGCCTCGGAGTCGGTGGCGTCGGGGTTGGCCGGCTTCGGGTAGGTCGAGAGCGCCCAGATGACGATGGAGATCGCGAGGATGGCGGTGCCGGCGCGTTTGAGGAACATCACGCCGCGTTCCCACATGCGGAGCGCGGTGGCGCGCAGCGACGGGCGGCGGTACGGCGGCATCTCGAGCAGGAGGAGCGAGCGCTCGCCCTTGAAGAGCGTGCGGCGGAAGAGCCACGCCATGCCGAAAGCCGAGCCGAGTCCGAGCGCGTAGAGCGCGAGCATCATGCCGGCCTTCTGCCACGAACCACCGGCCGGGAGGAACAACGCGATGAGCAACGCGTACACGGGCAGGCGCGCGGAGCAGCTCACCAACGGTGCCACCAGAATGGTGACGAGCCGGTCGCGGGTGCTGTCGATCGTGCGCGCGGCCATGATGCCGGGAATCGCGCACGCGAACGAGCTGAGCATGGGCACGAAGGATTTTCCGTGCAGACCGACGCGGCTCATGAGGCGGTCGACGATGAACGCGGCGCGCGCCATGTAGCCGGTGTCCTCGAGCAGGCCGATGAAGAAGAAGAGAATCAGGATCTGCGGCAGGAAGATGACGACGCCGCCCACGCCGGCGATGGCGCCGTCGATCACGAGATCACGAAAATCTCCCTCGGGCAGCGCGCCCGCAACCCAGCCGGAAATCGCCTCCTGCCCCGCCTCGATCCAGCCCATCGGGATTTCGGCGACGCGGAAGATCATGAAGAACATGACTGCCATCACGCCGACGAAGAACAGCCAGCCCCACACCCGGTGGGTCAGCCAGGCGTCGATCCAGTCGCTGACGGAGGCCTGTTCGGCGTCGTTGGCGTGCTGGGTGGCGGCGGCGAGTTCGGCGGCCCAGGTGTAGCGCGCCTGCACGGCGGCGGAGAGGCGGTCGACGCCGGCCTGCTCGATCTGTGCGCGGGCCTGGGCGACGATGTTCGGAAGCGAACTCGGCAGGGCGGCGGCGGTCTCTTCACCAACTGCGGAAACGAGCAGCAGCGCTTCAGCGATGGCGAAACGCGAGCCGACGACGCGCTCGCGCACGAGCGCCTCGCCCAGGGAGCGGGCGACGGTTTCGACGACCTCGGGCAACGGGGCGCGCCGCGGGGCCGCGCCGCCGAGCTGGGCGCCGAGGGCCTGCTTGAGCTCGACGAGTCCTTTCTTCTGCGACGCGACGATCGGGACGACCGGACAGCCGAGGCGGGCGGCGAGCGCGGCGGGATCGGTGACGAGGCCGTTGCGCTCCGCGAGGTCCATCATGTTGAGCGCCACGACGAGCGGCAGGCCGAGCTCGGCGAGCTGGGCCACGAGGTAAAGGTTGCGCTCGAGGTTGGAGGCATCGACCACGCAGAGGATGAGGTCGGGCGCGGCGGTGTCGGCGACGCGGCCGAGGAGCACGTCGCGCGAGACAGCCTCGTCGGGCGACTGGGTCTGGAGCGAGTAGGCGCCCGGCAGGTCGAGGAGGTCGAAGGGCTCGCCGTGCGCGCCGGCGAAGCGGCCGACCTTCTTCTCGACGGTGACGCCGGGATAGTTGCCCACCTTCTGGCGCAGGCCGGTGAGGGCGTTGAAGAGCGTGGTCTTGCCGCTGTTCGGGTTGCCCGCGATCGCGATGGTGCGGACGGTGCGGGCGGTGGGGGAAGGAGCGGAGGTCATGGCGGCGGAGGATTGCGAAGTGCGGATTGCGGAGTGCGGAATGGCCGGAAGTTGGTTTGGCGGTGTGGCGGGCTTTGTGCCCGACAGTTGGCTCTGGACGCAGATGTCGGGCGTAAAGCCCGACCCACCACCGGAAGTCGGAGTCCGGCTATTTGGCCACGGCGACTTGGATGCCGGCGGCTTCGCTCTGGCGCAGGGAGAGGTGGTAACCGCGGACGCGGATCTCGATGGGATCGCCGAGCGGGGCGTAGCGGACGACGGTGCACTCGGTGCCGACGGTCAGGCCCATCTCGAGGAGGCGCTGGTGCGTGGCGGGCGGGAGCGCGATGGCGGTAACTTTCGCGCGGGTGCCGACGGGCTGGCCTGCGAGGACGGTGGCGGATGGAGCGGACATGGAAATGCGGATCGCGGAGTGGCGGAAGAGTTGAAGTGGAAAGTTTAGGTCGAAGAGCGGAGGCCGGCGGACGTTTCGGAGAAACGTCCCTACCCTCAGAAGGTGAGTTCGGCGCGGAGGGCGAAGACGGTGGCGGCGTGGCGCGAACCGTCGTCGGTCGGCAACGGGTTGAAATGGCGCTGGACGATGCCCTGGAGGGCGAGGCGGGAGGTGAGCTGGGTGCGGTAGGTGAGCTCGAGCGCGGTCTCGGCGGCGGCGAGGGCGGGATCGAGGCGGCGATAGGCGTCGCCATACTCTGTGTACGAGACGGCGAGGCCGGCGATGTCGTCGGCGCGGCCGGGGAATGGGGCGAACCAGTTGAAGCCGGCGTCGG
This sequence comes from Verrucomicrobiota bacterium, assembly GCA_023446735.1. GTDB lineage: Bacteria > Verrucomicrobiota > Verrucomicrobiia > Opitutales > Opitutaceae > CAJCBL01. The sequence continues at coordinate 13,463 of JAEXPQ010000014.1, read as the reverse complement.
CGTAGCGGCGCACGGCGCTGCGGTCCTGCTGCGGACTGAGGCCGGCACGCCAGAAGGCGGCGAGGGTGGGGTGCTCGGCGTCGCGGGCGAGGAGCACGAGATCCTGGATCAGGTAGAAGCTGTGGAGGCCGCGGACTTCGGGCGCGTTTTCGTTGATGGCGAGGGCGGCGAAGTCGTCGAAGCGGCCGGTGTGGACCGCGCCGCCGGCGCGCAGGGTGGAGGGGTTGCCGGCGAGCGAGAAGCTGTAGGCGCCCTCGAAGAAGAAAACGGCGCCCTGGCCGGAGCCGTCGTCCCAGTCGAAGCCGTGGTTGGCGCGGCGGTCGTGGCCGGGGCCGCCGTGGTAGGCGCCGAGCTGGAGCGACAACGCGTTGGTGAGCGCGGCGGAGAAGTGCACGCCCGGCGCGGCGACCGCAAAGATCGGGTACGCGCAACCGCCGCCAGTGTGACCGCTGTGGCCGGTGGCGACCTGCGAGGGCATGGCGCCGAGGGCGGAGAACGCGAAGAGCCCCGCGTAGTCGGAGCCCATGAAGTCGTCGTCGAGGGCGAGTTGGCCGAGCTTGAGGGCGAAGCGGTCGCCGCTCCACGACTGGCGGTAGAAGAAATTGAAGACGCGCCACGCGTCGCCCGCGTTGAGGCCGGAGACGGGGTTGGCGGCGCCGGTGAGGTCGGCGAAGTCGGCGGAGCTCTTCTGGTTCTCGACCCAGAGCAACTGCGCGGTGAGCGAAGCGCCGGCGGGGGCGCCGAGGCGCGCGAGGTCGACCTCGATGGCGAGGTCGGCGAGGGAGTTCCAGCGCGAGCCGGTGGCGAGACCACCGGAGGCGTTGTACCAGTACTCGCCGGTGACGGTGAGCGAGGGCTGGATGATGGGCGTGGCCGAGGCGAGCTCGGCGGGCGACTGGGCGCGCGCCGCGCTGAGGGCGAGGCCGAGGGTGGCGATGGTCAGGATGGTGCGTGTGGTCGTGCGCTGGCGGTGGTGCATGGCGATGTCGGGTGCAGGCGGGCGCCGGAAGGTAGTCGGCCGGTGGTAGCGGCGCGAACGGAGGCGCGGGCCCGGAGTTGGAGTGACATCGGTGGAACGCAGAGGAGAGTTAAGCGGCGGCGCTGCGGCGGAAGAATCGGCGCCAGGAGAGGGCGAAGCCGGTCCAGACAAGGACGAGGCCGCCGGCGGAGGCGAGGGCGGCGACGAGCTGGCCGGGCCAGCCGAGGGCTTCGCCGGTGTGGAGGAAGCGCGCCCAACTGCGCAGGCGGCGGGCGACGGGTTGGACGGTGAACGTATCTGTGCGTAGGACGGCGCCGGTGAAGGGGTCGAGGTGGAGCGTGGTCGTGGCAAAACGCGGCGACTGGTCGGCGGTGCGGACCGCGATGGCCACGGCCTGCGGGCTGCGGGGGCGTGGCGGTTCGGCGGTGGACGGAGTGGAGGTGCTGGCCAAGGAGGACGCGGCGGGTGTGGCGGCGGCGGTGGGCGCTGTTGCCATGTGGGGAGCGGATGTGGTGGTGCCCGGAGCTTGGCGACGCTGGCGGTTGGCGCCGGGTTCGGGGCGCGGGCCGGCCTCGCGCCCGCCGCCGAGGCGCAACGTGATCTCGGTCCAGCCGGGCGCGGCGGCGCGGGAGGCGGCGAGCAAGGCGTCGAAGCCGAGCGGGCGGGCGCTCGGCGGCGGTTGAGGGACCTCGGGGCCGGGCGGTTGGGCGCCGGGGCCGGCGTTCTGCGCGGGCGGAACGGCGCCGGTGAGCGTGTAGAGGAGGTTGTTGGCCCAGCGGTAGGAGATCGGCAGCGCGGTGAGCGTGAGCACGATGAGCACGGGCGCGGACCAGAGGCCGAGGGCGTTGTGCCAGTTCCAGTCGCGGGCTTTACCGGCGAGGCGGAGGTTGAGCGTGGCGACGGCTTTGAGGCCGCGCCAAGACCACACTCGCGGCCACCAGAGGTAGAGACCGGTGATCGCGAGGACGAGGAACGCGATGTTGGCCGCGCCGGTGATTGCCTTGCCGACGGGGCGCGTCGCCTCGGCGTGGAAACCGAGCGTGCGGTGGAGATCCGTCATGAGGTGCATGAACGCGCGCGTGCGGGCGGCGCCGGGCGGACGGAGTTCGCCGGTGTACGGATCGGCGAGCAGCGTGGACTCGCGGCCGAAGGCGAAGGTGACCGCGGCGGCGGGATCGGGGCGGACGGTGATCGCGGTGAGACGGGCGTCGGGCTGCGCGGTGCGGGCGCGGGAGGCGAGTTCGTCGAGCGGGAGCGGGGCGGCGTCGGCGGGGATCGCCACGGTGGCGGCGTCGCGGCCAACGAAGGCGACGACCTGTTTCTCGAAGGCGAGGACGACGCCGGTGAAACAGAGCAGGGCGATCACGAGGCCAGCGAACAGGCCGGCGACGAGGTGGAGCCAGAAGAGGAGGCGACGCATGGAGATTGCGGAATGCGGATTGGCGGAGGGGCGGAGCCTGGTGAAGGAAACGAGGACCGATGTGGTCAGAGCCCTCGACGCGCTTGAGGGCAAGCGCGTCCACCCGCAGGCGGTGGTTGATCGAGAGAGGGTGGGCGCGGTGGTTTTGGGGCGCCCTGAAGGGACGCCCCACGACGGAAACTTACCAGGTGCGGGTGAGGCGGAGGGCGTAGCTGCGCGGGTTGGCGGGGCTGAGCGCGAGACCGGTGTTGCCGGCGAGCAGGTAGTATTCGTCGGTGAGGTTCTCGATGTTCACGGCGATCACCCAATCGCGCCACGGGTAGCTCACCCCGAAGTCGATGCGATGATACGCGCGGAGGCGGAGCGGATCGGGCGCGGCGGCGGTGGGGGCGCTGGAGCCGCCCCAGCGCTCGTCCTGCCAGATGAAGCCGCCGCGGAAGGTGAGGTTGGCGAGCGGGCCGGTGCGGAGGGTGTAGCGTGAATACACGCTGAGCGCGTGGCGCGGCGTCATCTCGGCGGCGGGGCCGCGGGAGCCGTCGAGGTTGCGGTTGTAGGCGTCGAGGTAGGCGTAGGTGAACGTGGTGGCCCAGGACTCGACGGGGGTGACGGTGAACTCGAGTTCGACGCCGTCGGCGCGGCGGCCGGTGTCGAGCTGGCGGTAGAAGCGGTTGCCGGCGGGGTTGAGCTCGTCGGCGGCGGATTGGACGAGCACGCCGTTGAGCTCGGTGCGGAAGACGCTGGCGCTGGCGGCGAGCAGGTTGCCCCAGAACTCGGCCTTCACGCCCGCCTCGTAGTTCTCGCCCTCGGTGGGATCGAAGGATCCGCGGGCGCCGGCGGCGTTCTCGTAGGTCGGGTCGGGGAGGGTGTAGCTCGTCGAGTAGCTGGTGTAGATGGATACGGCGGGCAGCACGCGGTAGAGCAGGCCGACGTTGGGCGTGAGGTCGCTGTCGCGGTCGGGCGCGCGGGTCGTGATGCCGGTGGCGGGCACGGTGGATTCGCTCTGCTCGCGGGCGAAGGCGACGCCGGTGGTGACGGTGAGGCGCGAGAAGAGCTCGGTCTGGTTCTGGAGGTAGGCGTTCCAGACGAGGGACTCGGTGTCGTTGGCGCGGGTGAGCGTGGTCACATCGGCGACGAGCGGCGCGGCGGCGACGCCGGTGTAGATGTTGATCGGCGACTGGTTGGCGCCGGTGCCGCTGGCGGCGGTGGTGGAGGTGCGGCGGGCGTTGAGGCCGAGTTGGAAGAGGCTGCGGACCGAGTCGGTCGGGCGGAGCTCGTAGGAGGTCGCGAAGTCGAGGCCGGTGTAGGCGTAGGTGTTCTCGTTGCGCGTGTGGCGGCGGCGCACGGTCCAGCTCAGCGGGTCGGCGGCGTCGGTTTGGGCGAGCGTGGCGGTTTGCACGGCCCAAGCGTTGTTGGAGTAGTCGCGCTCGAGGTGACGGAAGGTGAGCTGCGTGAGCCACGCGTCGGTGAGCTTGGCGTTGAAATCGAGGCCGGCGGTGAGGTTTTTGTCGACGCGGCCACCGGCGGAGAGATCGACGGAGCGCGGCGAGATGTCGGCGAACGTGTAGTCGGTGCGGCCGTCGTTGGTGGTGCGCGAGGAGGAGGGCGAGATCACGGCGTCGCGCTGGGAACGTTCCTCGCGGCTCCACTCGATCATGGGCGTGAGGACGAAGCGGTTGGCGGAGTCGAGGGCGGCGGCGAGGGAGAGGCGGTAGAATTCGTTCTCGTCGTCATGGCCGCGGGCGGGGTGCTCGGTGTGTTCGCTGCTGGCGAGGAAGCGGTAGAGCAGGCGCTTGTCGGAGGTGAGCGGGCCGGTGGTGTCGAGCTCGACCTCGGTGCTGAGGCGATCGCCGAAGCCGACTTCGCCGCCGCCCATGGTGCGGAGGCGAGTCTCGAGGGATGTGGCGGCGGTGTCGCGCGGCGTCTTGGTCACGAGGTTGACGATGCCGCCCGGCGCGCTGGTCGAGCCGTAGAGGAGGCCGGCGGGGCCCTTGAGGAAGGTGACGGCTTCGACGCCGAAGAGGTTGGGGGAGTAGCTGCCGCCGATGACTCGGCCGGCGAGGCCGTCGATGCGCCACTCGTTGGCGGTCATGCGGAAACCGCGGGCGTAGAAGTGGTAGTTGCCGGAGATGTTGCCGTTGGTGTTGAAGCCTGGGACCCAGTTGAGGAGGTCGGAGCCGATCTGGAAGTCCTGCTCCCGGATGCGGGAGGAATCGATGACCGTGACGGCGCGGGGCGTGGAAACGATCGGGCTCGCGAGTTTGAGCGCAGTGGTGTCGACCGCCTGGGGGCGGGTGCCGGTGACCTCGAAGTTCTCAAGGAGGAGGACTTCCTGGTCGGCGGCCGCAAGGCTCTCGGCCGATACCGGGAGGGCGGTGGCGCAGGCAAGAACGATCAATGCGGCGGAGGGAATGTGTCGGGTCTTCACGAAAGGAATAGTGAGATGAGAAGCGGTCGCAAGAATGGGGTTGGTGAAATGCGACGCCGTCGCAACTAGCAAGGTTTAATTTGAGAAATAGTCGCAAGAGTGCACTTCAGCGAAGGCTAAGGTTGACGGGAGACGAGCTTTAGCCGTTGATCCGCGGCATGTTATCTGAACTTCGCGTCGAACTGGGCGACCGCAGCTATCCGATCCGTTTCGGGACCGGCTTGCCGCCGAAAGTGGGCGAGCAGGTCGCAGCGTGGCGTACGCATGGCCGCAAGGTGGCGGTGATCGCCGACGAGACGGTGGCGAAGTTGCACGGCGCGTGGATTGCGGCGGCGTTTCCGGAATGCCCGTTGATGACGGTGCCGGCAGGCGAGGGCAGCAAGACGGTCGCGGTCCTCGGGCAGGTGCTGGAGTTTCTGGCGACGCAGCGGCTCGATCGCGGCTCAGTCGTCGCCGCGGTGGGAGGCGGCGTGATCGGCGACCTGGTCGGGTTTGCGGCGGCGTCGTTTCTGCGCGGCGTGGATTTTGTGCAGGTTCCGACGACGTTGCTGGCGATGGTCGACAGCTCGGTGGGTGGGAAGACCGGCATCAATCTCGCGGCGGGCAAAAATCTCGCCGGGGCGTTCCACCAACCGCGCGCGGTGTACATCGATACCGGATTCTTGGCGACGCTGCCGCAGCGCGAGTTCGCGGCCGGCGCGGCGGAGATCGTGAAGTACGGCCTGCTCGGCGACGCGGCGCTCTACGCCGAGTTGGCGGCAAATCCGCTCGTCGATGCGGCCGATCCGCGCACCGCGGCGATCGTGCGCCAGTGCTGCGCGCTGAAGGCTGCGGTCGTGCAGGACGACGAGCGCGAGACCAAGGCCTCCGGCGGCCGCGCGCTGCTGAACCTCGGGCATACCTTCGGCCACGCGGTGGAGCAGGTGACCGGCTACAAGCGCTACCTGCACGGCGAGGCGGTCGGTCTCGGCTTGGCGGCGGCGGCGCGGCTTTCCGAGCGGCTCGGCCTGCTCGCGGCCGGCGAGGCGGTGCGCATCGAGGCGGTGGTGGCGGCGCACCGGTTGCCGGTGCGGCTGGAGCCGGCGCTGGAGGTCGGTGCGTTGATGGCGGCGATGCAGCGCGACAAGAAGGTGCGCGCGGGCAAGCTGCGTTTCGTGGTGATTCCGAAGATCGGCGACGCGCAGACGAAGGACGATGTACCGGTCGACGCCGTGGAGGCGGTCTGGCGCGAGGTCGGGGCGACCTGAGCGGGCCACGCGGACCGGCGCCGCCTGCCAATACCTTGGGCGGCCTGCGTGCGGTCTCGAAACGGGGGCAAACGCACCGGCGTGCGCGCTGTGTGGATTCCCCTCACCGGTGGCGCCTGGCGCGGACGGCCGCAGGACGGCGACCTGCTGAGCAGGAAAAACGAAAAGGCCCGGCGCAAACGCCGGGCCTGGGAGGATGGATGGTGGCCGTTTGGCGCTGCCCCTTAGCCGAGGTTGCGGATGATGGCGTCGGCCATGGCCTTGGTGCCAACCGGGGTCTTGCCGAAGGCGATGTCGCCGGTGCGCACGCAGTCGACGGTGACGGTCTTGCGGACCGCGGCCTCGATCTTCGCGGCGAGCGCGTCCTGGCCGAAGCTGTACCGGAGCATGAGCGCGGCGGAGAGGATCTGGGCGCAGGGATTCGCGACGCCCTTGCCGGCGATGTCGGGCGCGGTGCCGCCAGCGGGCTCGAAGAGGCCGAAGGGTTTGCCGAAGCGGTTCTTGCCGGTGCCGAGCGAGGCCGAGCTCATCATGCCGAGCGAGCCGCAGATGACGGCCATCTCGTCGGAGAGGATGTCGCCGAACATGTTTTCGGTGAAGAGCACGTCGAACTGGTTCGGGTCGCGCGCGAGCTGCATCGCGGCGTTGTCGACGTACATGTGCGAGAGCGCGAGGTCGGGGTGGTGCTTCGCGAAGTAGGCGGTGACGGTCTTGCGCCAGAGCACGGAGGTCTCGAGCACGTTGGCCTTGTCGACCGAGCAGACCTTCTTGCCGCGGGCGCGGGCGGTGACGGCGGCCACCTCGGCGATGCGCTCGATCTCGGAGGTCTTGTAGACCATCGTATCGGAAGCTTGGGTCTCGCCGTTCTCGAGGGTGATCGTCTCCTTCTTGCCGAAGTAGATGCCGCCGGTGAGCTCGCGGATGCAAACGATGTCGATGCCGTTGGGGATGCGCTCGGTCTTGAGCGGGGAGGCGTCGCGCAGGTCGGAGTAGAGGAGTCCGGGGCGGATGTTGGCGAAGAGATTGAAGGCCTTGCGCAGCGGGAGGAGCGCGGCGCGCTCGGGCTGGTCCTTGGGCGGAAGCTTTTCCCACTTCGGGCCGCCGACGGAGCCGAACAGGATGGCGTCGGCCTGCTGGCAGAGCGCGAGGGTGGAGTCGGGGAGGGCCTTGCCGTGGTTGTCGATGCCGGCGCCGCCGACGTCGGCGTGCTGGTAGTCGAGCTTGAGGCCGGCGCCCTTGGCGGCGTGTTCGAGCACGCGCAGCGCTTCGGACATGACTTCGGGCCCGATGTAATCGCCGGGCAGAACCGCGAACTTGATGGCTTCCATAGGAGGCGGCGAAGCAAACCCATGCCCGCGGCGAGTCCAAGCGGATTCTGGGGTTGCCGGCCCCCGGGGCGGTTCGCATGCACACCGCGATGGAAATCCATGTGTTGCCGGCCGGACCGATCGAGACCAACGCCTATCTGCTCACCGACTCCGCCCGCCGCGAGGCGGTGCTGGTCGATGCGCCGCACGACGTGTGGCCCACGGTGCAGCGGCTGCTCGAGAAGACCGGCTGCAAACTGGTGGCGCTGCTCGTGACCCACGGGCATTGGGACCACACCGGTGACGCCGCGCGGGTGCAACAGTCCGGGGTGCCCCTCTACGCGCACGAGGCGGACCGGTTGTTCATCGAACGACCGGAGGTGATGGCGGTCTTCGGCCTGCCGGGGCTGCGCTTTGATCCCGCGAGGATCGACCGCGTCGTCGCCCAGGGCGACACCTTCGAGTTGCTCGGCGAGACCGTCGAGGTGCGGCATGTGCCGGGCCATTGCCCGGGCAACGTCCTCTTCCTCTTCCGCACGACCGCCGCGGCGTTCGTGGGCGACGCGATTTTTGCGAGCGGCATCGGGCGCACTGATTTTCCGGGCTGCGGCTTCGACATCCTCGAGCGCTCGATCAAGACGCAGATCTACACGTTGCCCGATGCGACCACGCTTTTCCCGGGGCATGGCCCGGAAACGGATGTCGGCACCGAGAAGGCGACCAACCCGTACGTGCGCGCCTGAAGGAAGGGGACGGCTTCGGTGGTTGCCGCGCGCGGGAGCGCCGGCAGAAACGTGAGTCGACGATGACGACGCCATTCGCGAATTTCCACGAGGCTTTCATGCGGCGCGCGCTCGAGGTGGCGCGGCAAGGCTGGGGGACCACGCACCCGAATCCGATGGTCGGTGCGCTCATCGTCGAGGACGGGCAGATCGTGGCCGAGGGTTTCCACGCCAAGGCCGGCGAGCCGCACGCCGAGATCATGGCGCTGCGCGCGCTCGGCCGGAAGCCGGAGCCGGGCGCGACGCTCTACGTGACGCTCGAGCCCTGCTGCACGCACGGGCGCACGCCGCCCTGCACCGAGGCGATCATCGCGGCCGGGCTCAAGCGTATCGTCGTCGGCGCCACGGACCCGAACCCCCGGCATGCCGGCCACGGCTTCGAACAGCTGCGCGCGGCCGGGGTCGACGTGGTGACCAACGTGCTCGCTGACGACTGCACGGACCTGAATTTGATTTTCAACCACTGGATCGTCGGGCAACGGCCGCTTCTCGCGGCGAAGGTCGCCACGACGATCGACGGCCGGATCGCGTGCCGCACGGGCGAGTCGAAGTGGATCACGGGCGAACTCGCCCGGGCCGACGTGATGCACTGGCGCCGTTTGTTTCCGGCGATCGCCGTGGGTGCCGGCACGGTTGCGAGCGATGATCCGCAGCTTACGGCGCGCTCAAACGACGGGGAGTGGTGCCCGGTGCGTTTCGTGTTCGATGCGGCGCTCAGCACGGCGACACTCAATCCGCTTCCGCGGCTCTTCACCGACCACCACCGCGCGCGCACCGTGCTCGTGACGAGCGACCGACAGCACTCGGTGGTCGTGCGCAAGCTCGAGCAGCTTGGGGTGCAGGTGTGGCTGCTGCCCGTGGCGGACGGGGTGGTCGACATGGCCGCCTTCAACGAGCGCTGCGCCCGCGAGGGAATCACCGGCGTGCTCGTCGAAGGCGGCTCGCGCCTGCTCAGCGGGCTGCTCAAGTCGCGCGCCCTCGAATACCTGCTCTCGTACCGCGCGCCGCGGCTCTTTGCTGACGCCGCCTCGATCCCGGTCGCGACCGGGCTGCGCGTCGAGCTGCCCACGGTCGGACTGAGGCTTGCCGACGTGCGCCATGCGGTCTTTGGCGACGACCAGCTCATGCGGGGTCGGATCGTCTATCCGGAGAATCTCGAACTCGACAGCGACGCGGGTGGCGAAACGCATGAAAGCGGCCATCATCACTGTGGCTGCGACCATGACTGACCCCATCGAAATCTACCTCGCCACGGGCAACGGCCACAAGGTGGCCGAGATGCAGGCCCTCGCCAACGATTCCCAACTCGCGTTGCGCCTGCGTTCGGCGAAGGAGGCCGGCGGGATGCCCGAGGTGCTCGAGGACACCGGCACCTTCCTCGGCAATGCGCGCAAGAAGGCGCGTGCGCTCCACGCCAAGCTCGGCGGCGCGCAGTGGGTGTTGTCCGACGACAGCGGGCTCTGCGTCGATGCGCTCGGCGGCGAACCCGGGGTGGAGTCGGCGCACTACGCGGGCCCCGGCGCCACGAGCGCGGCGAACCTGACGAAGCTGCTCGGCAAGCTGCAGGGGGTGCCACGCGAGCAGCGCGGTGCACATTTCATCTGCGTGTTGTTCCTGATCGAGCCCGGCGGCCGGGAGCACAACTTCATCGGACGGTGCGACGGGCGGCTGCTCGAGCGCGAACGTGGGCAGGCGGGCTTCGGCTACGACCCCGTCTTCGTGCCGAGCGAGAGCCACCTCACCTTCGCCGAACTGGGCGAAGCGGTGAAGAACGGCATCAGCCATCGGGCGCGGGCCTGGACGAAGCTTGCCGAGTGGTGGCGTGGGCGCGCGGCGTGAGTTGAAGTGGGCCGTCGACGGCTTGCGCTAGGACGGGCGCCGCTGGAGCCGGATCCGTTAGCGTGGTCTTGGGATGCGGCGCCGGAACGAACCGCGGCCTGAAGACACGAGCCCCGACGAGTGCGCCGGCGCCGGGTCCGTTTTCCCTCATTGCCACGGCGGCGGGGAGCGCATGCGATCGCGGAATGTTCGGAAAGAAATCCTCCCGCATCAAATGTGGCGTGGCCGGTGTCGGCTCCCTCGGCCAACACCATGCGCGCATCTACTCCACGCTGCCCGGCGCCGAGCTGGCGGGCATCTTCGAAACCAATGATGCGCGGGCGGCCGAGATCTGCGGCAAGTACAACTGCAAGCGGTTTGCCTCCATCGAGGAACTCGGCGAGGCGTGCGAGGCGGTGAGCGTCGTCGTGCCGACCGACCGGCACTGCGAAGTGGCGCTGCCGTTGCTCGCCAAAGGCTGCCACCTCATGATCGAGAAGCCGCTCTGCGCCAGCTTGGAGGAGGCGGAGCGAGTGCTCGCCGCGGCGCGCGACAAGAACCGGATCGTGCAGGTCGGCCATATCGAGCATTTCAACCCGGTCATGAGCTTCCTTGAGAAGGAGGCCGACCACCCGCAGTACATCACCGCCGAGCGTCTGGCGCCTTATACGCCGCGCGGCACGGAGGTCGGGGTCGTGCTCGACCTGATGATCCACGACATCGGCATCGTGCTTGCGTTGGTGAAATCGCCCATCGCGCGCATCGACAGCGTGGGGATCAACGTGCTTTCCAAGACCGAGGACATCGCCAACGCCCGCATCGTGTTCGAGAACGGCTGCGTCGCCAACCTCAGCGCCAGTCGCATGAGCCTGAAGAAGAACCGCGAGATCCGCGTCTTCCAGGACAACGCCTACCTCTCGCTCGATTTCATGAACCAGTCGGGCCACCTCGTGCGCAAGAGCGACATCATCGCCTACGGCATGAAGGCGAAGCTCGGGCTGGTGAAGGCCGGCGACGCCAGTTCGATCCCGGTGCACGAGATTCCGATCGAGAAGGGCGAGCCGCTGGCGTTGGAGCTGGCGTCGTTCGTCGAGAGCGTGACGAAGGCGCAGCAGCCGAAGGTCGGCGCTGCACTCGGCAAGACCGCGCTCGAAGTCGCGATCGCGATCACCGAGCAGATCCGCAACGCGCGCAAATAGGCGTTTCCCCCGGTTTCGTCGCCGGGGTCGATCGAGTAATCTCGGCGCATGCCCCAACCTCCGAAGCGGAACCGAGCTGTTCTCCTGCTGGGGCTTCTGCCGTTGGCCGGCGTCGCGATGGTGTGCGACATGGCGCCGGCGGCTTGGCGGTCGCGGGTCTTTCCGATCGCGCCGCTCACGGCCGCGGAGTCGTGCACCTTTGCAGCGGGAACCGACCCGGAGGTCGGAGCGTGGTTGAGTGTCGGACCCTGGGTCTCCGGTCTCTACACCTCGCGCTCTGAATACCGGACGGCGCTGCCCGCGGCGGGCGGAGTGCTGCGAGGGTGGTGGCGGACCGAGGACCTGCCGGCGGGCTATGCATTGGCGTATCTCAGGTATCGATATACCGGCGGCTCGACGGTGGATCGCACGCTGACGCTCGGGGCGGCGCCGCAGTGGCGCCGGTTCGAGCTGCCGGTGCGGCTGGCGCCGCCGAACGACCCCGCCGAGCTGGTGGTCGCGCTCGGCCTCGAAGCGCACACCGCGGGCCGGGTTTCCTTCGCCGCAGTGGAGTGGGCGGAGCTCCCGGCGGGGCGGGAATGGTTTCCACCGGCGGCGGGCCCGGTCGCGCGGGCCCGGCCACTGCCGAGCGCCCCGTCCCCCCGATACCGGCTTGAGTGGCAGAACGGCACCGCGTGGTTGATCGACCCGACTGGCCGGCCGGTGTACTTGCGCTCGGTCGACGCCCCGGCCTTCAAGTCGGTGGCGGCGGGGCGGGCCGTGGTCGCGCAGTTGCGGGCGGCCGGGTTCAACGCGTTCGGCGGCTGGGCGGGCGACCTGTATTGGCTCTCTCGGACCAACGACGCGCTGGTCGCCGAAGGGGCGGAGCCGGTGCCCACGCTCGTCGCGCTGAGCTATTCGGGCTTTACCGGCGTCGATTGGTTGCGGCACGAGACCGAGGGTGCCGGCAGCGCCGGGCATGAGTTTCCCGACGTGTACGATCCAGATTTCGAGACCGCGTTTCGCACGCTGGTCGGGTCGCGTCTGGCCGCGTTGGGGGCGGCGCCGTGGTGCGTGGGCTGGTTCGTGGGCAACGAGCTGGACTTTCGCGACCTGCACCGGCGGCTGGCCTCGCCGGCCTGCTGGGCGGCGTACGTGACCTTCCTGCGGTCCCGCTACGGCGACTCGATCGCGGCGCTGAACGCCGCCTGGGGCACGGCGCTCGCCGACTTCGCCGCGCTCACTCCAGCGCTGGCGGACGCGCCCGCGCGGATCGGTCCGAAGTACGCGGATGCGGCGGCGTTCAAAAGGCAGACGGTGCGGCGGTTTTACGAGCGCACGGCGGCGATCGTCCGGGAGCTCGATCCGGGCCGTCTCGTGTTCTCGCCGCGGTTCAACGACTATGGCCACTTCCAAGAGGCGGAGCCGGACCTGCTGGCGGCGTCGTTCGACGCGGCGGCGGTGAATATCTACCCGCAAAATACGGAGCCCGGGTTGGCGGAGCCGGAGCGCGACTACCTCGGGGCAGTGGCCGCGACCGGGTTGCCGGTGATCGTGGGCGAATGGTCGGTGCCGGCCTGGGACTCGGGTTATTACGACGGCAGCCACCCGCTGGATTTCAGCTGGGCGCGCTGCGTGGTCGACCAGCGCGAGCGCGCGCGGCAGGCGGCGCGGGTGCAACTGGCGTTCTACAACCTCCCGTTTCTGGTCGGAGCGGACTGGTTCAAGTGGGTGGACTACGAGGGGGCGCAGAATCGGTGGGCGAATCGCGGGCTCTTCCGCGCCGATGGCACGACGCTCTGGCCGGAGTTGCAGGCGGCGCTCGCGGATGTAGGGGCGGCGATCGAGGCCGCGGAGCGTGGCACGGCGCCCGGCGGCTACGCGCGGTGGGCCGCCGACCATCCCGGCGGTGCCGCGGAGGATCCGGCCGGCGATCCCGACGGCGACGGAGTTCCGAACCTCATGGAGTATGCCGGCGACACCGATCCGCGCCTTGCGGGCCGGGCAGGAGTGGAACTTTTCGCGCAGACGGTCGAGGGAGGCGCGGCGGAGGTGTCGGTGGTGGTGCGGCGGGACCGGCCGGATCTGTCATGGGAATGTGAGGTCTCGACGGATCTCGTCGGGTGGGCTTCGGTCGGGTCGGCTGGGCGCGAGCTGCTCGATGCCGCGCGGCTGCGGCTGAGCTGGACGGATACGGGCGCTGGGCTGCGACGGTTCTACCGCGCCCGTGTGCGGCAGGAGGCGGAACCGTGAACGGCGCTTCCGGGTGGACAGGGGGCGCGGGCGGGGACTGAGTGGAAGCGGGGG
>JAEXPQ010000238.1 GCA_023446735.1 Verrucomicrobiota bacterium | reverse complement strand
TCCGGGCTCAGCGCGGCACCGCGAGCCGCACCACCACCGGCCGGTGGTCGCTCGCCGCCCGCACCGCCGCGGAATCGTGCACCCACGCCCGCGCCACCTCGTCGCCGAGAGCCGGAGACACCAGGATGTAGTCGACCCGGCTGAACACCTCCTTCTTCCGGTAGTGGTGGGTCCATGCGTCGCCGCGGGCGTCGGTCGCCGGCACCACCTGCGCGAGCACCGTGCCGCCCCGCCGCTGCAACGCCCGCACCGGCCGGCTCGCCGGATCGTCGTTGCAGTCGCCCACGAGGAGAAAGCGCGCGCCGGCCTCCCGCCCGGTCCGTGCCAGCACCAGCTCCCGCACCGCCTCCGCCTCGCCCAGCCGTTGCTCGGCCGCGAACGGATCCCGCGGGTCGTCGGTGTGCCGGCTCTTCAGGTGAACGACGAACACCGTCCACTCCCGCCCCGCGACCTCGAGCGTCGCCTCGAGCACGCCGCGGCGCACCCGTTCGGACCGCCCGCCGCGGTCGTGGCCCACCTCGCGATGCGGCACGACCCGCACGAACCGCACCCGCGACAGCAGCGCCAGATGGCGTTTCGGATCCGGCCCGTCGAGCAGGGCGCGATACGGATACGGCGAGCCCTCGCCCGCCAGGTCGCGCTGCAGCTCCTCCAAATACGGCTCCGGCCCCATCTCCTGGAGCGCGAGCACATCGGCATCCACCTCCCGCAGGGCCGCCCGCAACGCGGCCTTCTCGCGCTCCGGCTTCGGGAAATCCGTGCGATACTCGCCGTCGACCATGCGGTCCTCGGCCACATAGTTCTGCACGTTCCAGGTCAGCACCGTCAGTCCCTCGCCCGCCCACGTCCGCGCCCCGGCGAGCACGAACAGGAGCCACCCCAGCCAGGACCGGACACGCCGCATCACGCCCTCCGGTCGTCCCGGCCGAAGCTCGCCGTCGCGCGCCGTCCGGCGTGCCGAACCCTTGGAGACAGCGGACTCATCGCGCCCCACCCCGCAGCGCCCGCTCCCGTTCGACGAGAGTCGGGTGCGAGTAGTGGAACGTGCTGAACCACGGGTGGGGGGTGAGGTTCGAGAGGTTCTTCTGCGCCAGTTTGCGCAGCGCCCCCACGAGCGGCCCCGGCCCGCCCACGGCCTCCCGCGCGAACGCGTCGGCCTCGTACTCGTGCCGGCGGGAGAGCGCGTTGAGCAACGGCGAAAGCCAGAAGACCGCCAGCCCGCCGAGCAGCACGACCAGCAGCAGCGCCGGGGCGGCGCCGGCGTCGGGCGCGAAGCCGAAGCCCGCGAGGAACGCCGGGCTGTGCATGAGCCGATCGACCGCGAAGAAGCCGCCGGCCAGGAAAACCGCCGCCACCGTCATCATCTTCGGGATATGGCCGCGCCTGTAGTGCCCGATCTCGTGCGCCAGCACGGCGGCCAGCTCCGCCCGGTCGAGCTGGGCCATGAGCGTGTCGAAAAGCACGATCCGCCGGAAACGGCCGAAGCCGGTGAAGAACGCGTTCGAGTGGCCCGAGCGCTTGGAGCCGTCCATGACCTCGATCGTCCGCGCCGCGAACCCGGTCCGCCCGGCCAGCGCGAGCAACTCCGTGCGCAGCTCGCCTTCCGGCAACGGCTCGAGCTTGTGGAACCGCGGCAGGATGAGCAGCGGGTAGAGCACGATCATCAGCAGTTGGAACGCGAGCACGGCGGCGAAGCCCCACACCCACCACCAGGCGCCCGCCCGGCCGACGAGCGTCAGGAGCAGCCAGAGCAGCGGGAAGCCGAGCACCAGGGCAAATGCGGCCTCCTTGAGTTTGTCGGTCAGCCAGAGCCGGCGGCTGCTCTGGTTGAAGCCGAAGCGCGCCTCGAGCGAGAACGTGCTCCACCAGTCGAACGGCAACTCGGGCACCGCCAGGACCATGCCGACCGCCACCAGCCAGAGCGCCTGGCTCCAATTCGCGGTGCCGGCCCACGCCGTCCAGGCCGCGAACGACCACGGCAACACGCCGCTGAAGACCACGAGCGCCAACACCAGCGCTCCGTAGAGCTCCGCCCAGCGCCCGAACGAGTTCTTCGCCAAGCTGTACTGCACCGCCTTGGCATAGGTGGGCTCGTCCATCACGCCGGCATAGGCGGCCGGGACCGCCGCGGCGTGGCGCAGGATCTCCCGTCGGTTGAGGGTGGCGAGCACGGCGTCCGCCGCCGCCTTGGCCGCCAGGAGTGCCGCCGCCACGAGTACGACCGGTTGCAACATCGCCGCAGCTTCCCGCGCCGCCCCGCTCCGCGCCAGAAAAAACCCCGGCTCCACCACGTCGGACCGCGCGCTCTGTTACGATCCTCTCAAAAACGCCTCGTCAGGCAAAAACCAATCGCCAAGGGAAGGAAACACCCCACAGTCGCCGCCGCGGTACCCTAGGCTGCTCCTTCCACGCCGGTCCCACCCGGTCCCCCATGCAAGCCATCGCCCCTCAGCCCTTCCACACTTCCACACCTCCCGCCGACACGCTGCTCCGCCCGGCCGACCTCGAGGCTTATGCCCGCGAGATGCCGATCGCGACGGCCGTCCTGCCGCGCCTGCAGGCCCTGCTGCAGGCGGAGGAAACCAGCATCAGCGACATCGTCGATCTGGTGATGATCGATCCCGGGCTGGCCGTGCGCGTCATCCAGACGGCCTCCAGCCCGCGTTTCGGCTGCGGGTTGCCGTCCGGGAGTCTCTCCGAAGCGTTGCTGCGGCTCGGGGCGGAGGAAGTCTACCGAGTCACCGCCTCGTTCACGCTGCGCCGTTTCCTGAACCGTCCCCTTCGTAGCTACTGCATTGGCCCGACCGAGTATTGGCGGCGCTCGGTGGCGTGCGCCTTGGCGATGGTCGATCTCGCGCCGGCGAGCGGCCTGGACGAACGCCAAGCCTACACCGTCGGCCTGTTGCACTCGATGGGGATGGTCTTCATCGACCGCCACTTGCGCTGCGTCGGCGCCCCCCACCTCCGGTTCGGCCCGATGGCGCCGGACCTTCTGCCCAAAGCCGAGGTGATGCTCACTGGCATGAACCACGCCCGCGCGGCGGCCTTCGTGCTCCGCGCCTGGGGTTTCGCCGAGGAGATCGTGGAGCCGATCGAGCATCAGTTGCGGCCCGGCGGCGCCCTCCGCTACCGGGCGATGGCCTCGCTGCTCGCGGAAGCGCGCACCGTCGCCATGGAATTGGCCGGCAAGCTCCCGCCCGTCGGCCAGGAGTTCACCGAACCGCTGCGGCCCCTCTTGGGCGACGACTGGCGGACCTCGATCGGCGAAGAAGTGCTCCGGCACGAAGGCACGCAGAGCTGAGGAACCGGGCCCCTCGCCGCGCGGCTTCCGAGTGCATCGGGCTCAGGCCCGCACGCCCACGACCATCGCGTACACGCCGAACGCAAAAAGCGTGAGCCCCGCGACCCGGTTGATCCCGGTCATCCACGCCGCCTTCACTTGCGCGCGAAACAGCGCCACCACTCCGCTAAGCAGGAGCCACCAGGCGCAGGATCCCGCAAACACCCCCGCGACCAAGGCGAGCGCGCCCCGCGGTGCGGCGCCCCCGCCCAGCCCCAACCCGGCAAACACCGCCACGAACGACAGGATCGTGAGCGGGTTGGTCAGCGTCAGCACGAAGGTGGAAAGGTAGCTCGCGACCAGGCCGGCTCCGCCCTCACGGGCCGCACGCACCGCCGGCGGACTGAAAAAGGTCCGGGCCCCGAGGTAGCACAGAAACACTCCGCCGCCCAACCCCAGCAAACCCTGCCAGCCGACCAGGAAGTTCGCGACCGCCGTCAGCCCCAGCCCGGCCACGCACCCGTAGGCGGCGTCCGCGGTGGCCGCTCCCAGCCCCGTGGCGATTCCGCTCGCCACGCCACCAGCTAGCGTCCGGCGAATACACAGCAGCCCGATCGGCCCGACCGGTGCGGCGATCGCGAAGCCGATCGCGAGTCCCTTGGCGAACAGCGGCAGCATGGGCGGATCAGGGGACCGGCACCCGGCCACCCAGCGTCTCGTGCTCCGGGAAACAGATCCGGCCGACCGCCTCGTGGAAGTCCGCCGCGCCGCGCAGGATCTCGATCTCGAGGCGCAGGTAGTAGAGGGGCAGCGGGAACTTCATGTCGGCCGGGATGCGCACGGCGTCCTTCTCCGTCGTCACCACGAAATCGAGACCGGCGTCGACCGCCTCCTCGAAGATCAGGTCGAGGTCGTCGGCGGTGAAGCGGTAGTGGTCCACGTACCGTTTCGTGTAGAGCAGGTTCGCCCCGAACTTGCGCAGGAACGCCTCGAACCCGTCGGGGGTGGCGATGCCGCTGAAGGCGCCCACGCGACGCCCCTTGAGGAACGGGAGCTCGTGGCGCTCGGCCGGCCCGGCGCCGCCGGCGTTGATCCGCTGGAGGTACTTCGGGACATGGGCGCACTCGATGATCTCGGCGCCGGGATTGTGCGCGCGGATCGTCTCCTCGAGCTCGAGGTCGCGCTGGCCGTCGGACTTCGTGATGAAGACGTACGAGGCGCGGTGCAGGTGCTTGATCGGCTCGCGGAGCAAGCCGCGGGGCAGCAGCTCGCCGTTGCCGAAGGGGTTGGTCTTGTCGACGAGCAGCAAGTTGAGACGCCCCTTGAGCGGCAGGTACTGGAACCCGTCGTCGAGCACGAGCGTGTCGCAGCCGAAACGCTTGATCGCAAAGACGCCGGCCTTCACGCGGTTCTTGTCCACGAGCACGACCACGCCGGGCAGGTTCCGGGCGAGCATGTACGGCTCGTCGCCGGCGACCTCCGAGTCGAGCAGGACCTCCCGGCCGTCGCTGACGATCTTCGGGGGTGGCTCCGTGCCCTTGGTGATCCAGTTCAGCGCGCGGCGCCAGAGCGGCACCGAGCGGCTCCGGTACCCGCGGCTGAGGATCGCCACCCGCCGCCCGCGCTCCGTCAACGAGCGGGCGAACTTTTCCACCACCGGGGTCTTGCCGGTGCCGCCGACCGTGAGGTTGCCGACCACGACGACCAGGCACCCCAGCGGCTGGTCGCGGAGGATCCGCTGCCGATAGAGCCAGAGCCGCGACTGCACGACGCCGCTGAACAACCACGAGACGCTCAGGAGGAAGAATGCGTAGACGTCGGCCAGACGTTCATCGCGCCGCCCGAAAATCACGTCGACCGTGTACTGCTCGAGCGCGTGAAGCTTGTGCTTGAACCAACGTGTCATCGTGTGGGGCGCGGGACCGCGGCGCCACTGTGGGTGGAACCATCGCGTTTTCCAAGCCGGGAGGCGCCCGGGCCCGCAAATCCTCAGCGCCCGAGGCGCCGCAGCACCGCCAGACCCCGGACCACCTGCCGGCCGTCCCGCCCCAGCAGACGCCACGGGCAGAGCCGCAACGGCAACGAGGCCCAGTAGATCGCCCGCAGGTTGCGCCGCAGCACCCGTCGCAGCCGCGGCGACGGATTGATCTGCCAATAGGCCGCCGCGACCGCCCGCAGATCCTCCAACGGATGCCTTTCGCCCAGCGAAGCGGTGCAGGACATCACGAAGAGCATCAGATCGCGCACCTGAGCCGTGATCAACGGCATGACCTGCTCGGGGCTCTCCTCGAGGTCGATGAACGACACCTGCCGGCCGTCGTAGACGATGTCCTTGAGGAACGGCCGCCCGTGGCAGTAGCCGAGCCGGTGCAACTGCCCGAGACTGCGCGCCGCCAACGTGACCGCGTGCAGCCGATGGGCCGGGTCCTTCTCGCGGGCCAGCCACGCCCGCAGCGGCTGCCCCGCATCGGCGGTGAGGATATGGGTCGCGCCGACCTCGAGCAACTCGGGCACCGGCAGCCCCGCCTTGCGCCAGGCGCGCAACCGCTGCGCTTCCTGCTGGACCGAGTCGCCGTCGCCGGTCGTCGCGGTCGAGCGCAACAACGGCCACGGGACGAGCGTGGTCGCGATCCGCACGAACGGACGCCACGGATTCTTGGCCGAGGGCTCCGGTCGCTTGATCCAACCGCGCTCGACGCGTTCCACCCGCGGCGGTGTTTCCACCGCGAGAGCATGGCCGTCCAGATGTCCACCCGCGTTCATATTCCGTGAATCTGTGACGCCTCGCCGCCGGCCACGGCAAGATGATTTTGGGCACAGAAGTCGCCGAGTCCGCCATTGACCGGCCGGCGCGGCCGCCCCGTTCTCGGGGCCGCGCGGGCTCCGCCCGCCCCCGCCGATGCCTCCGCCGCCCACTCCGCCCCCGCCCGC
>JAEXPQ010000194.1 GCA_023446735.1 Verrucomicrobiota bacterium | reverse complement strand
CTCCCGGTTCGGTCGGTTCCCGCGGGCGAGTCGCCGCTGCGGCGGCGCCCGAACGAGCCCGCGGCCTCGGGTGAGCCTGAAGCTGCGCACGACTCCCGATAACGCACGGACTTCCTTTTCCTGAATCATGGCTCTGTTCTCGCAAATTTGTCCCCACTGCGGCCGGAAGCTCTCCAAGCGAGCGCAGCACTGCGGCGCCTGCGGGCAGGCGACCGGCACCTCCTGGTGTCGTTGCTCCTCGTGCGGGGAGACCATCGGCGCGGATTCCCGGTTCTGCTGGAAATGCGGGGCGGAGCAGCCGCTCGCCTTGCGCGTCCAGTGGCAGAAGGGCCGGTGGCGGCCGGCGCCCGGACAGATCGCGATCCGGGCGCAGCTCGGGCCGGCCCGCGCGGGAAAGCTTCCGTCGGTGAGAATCGATGACGCGATGGTGGGCGTTCTTTTCGGGGAGCGCGCCGGCCCGCGCGTGTTGGCGGCCGGGGGGGCGGTTTCGGTCGGCGGCGGATGGCGCCCCTGGTGCCAGTGCGGCGGAGGTGCGCCCCATGCTGTCCTGTTGTTGGGGGGCGACTTCGAGGTTGAGGTGACGGTGTCGGAGATCGGTCTCGCCGCGGGCGGATCGGTCGCCGTGCGGCTGAGCGTGCGGGTGCGGATCGAGCACCCCGTGCGATTCGCCGAGGTGGTGGTGGCTGGCGGCGACGGTGTGACTGCGGACGAGTTGGCACGTCGGCTGGAAAGTCCGACGAAAGCGGCGTTGGCGGGGTGGTTGGGGGAACGCACGCTCGAGTCGTTGGTGCCGCTGGCGGCGGAGACGGCGTTGGCGCGGGAACTGTTGGAGCGGCTTCGCGAACCTTTCGCGACCAGCGGGCTGGTGCCGCAGCAGGTGGTCGCCGTGCGGTTGCACGGCGCGGTGCTGGATCGCTTGCGCGCCGCGGAGACCGAGATCGAGCGCATCCGCTGCGAGCGCGAACCGGCGGGACGGTTGCACGAAGCGAGATTGCGGGAGCAGACCGCAATCCGGCGCGAGGAGGCGCAGGTGACCGGGGCGGAAGAGGCGATCGATCGCACGGCGCGATTGGCGGCGTGGGTAGGTGAACAACGGGCGCAATTGGCCAAGGACGGCGTTGCGCACCGCGCCGAGACTGAGCGGCTCCGTCTCGCTGCGGAGCGGCGCCGCGTGGCGCTCGAACACGAACGGACGGAGCGGCGCCTCTCCCGGCAGGCCCGGCAGGAGGACGAGGTCGCACGCCGCGAGGCCCGACTCGCCGAGGCGGCGACGGACCTGGCGGTGGCGCGGACGGGGGTGGAGGCGCTGGTGGCGGTGGAAACCGCGAAGCGGGCGGCCCGTGCCGAGCGCGAGCGCCTCGATCTCGCGCTCGAGCGGGAACGCGTGGCGACCCGCGGCGCTGCGAGTATCCCGGCGCTGTTGACCACACTCGAAGGCCCGTGCGCGGACCGGCTCCTCCGGGTGTGGGAGCTGGAGCTTCGCCGGGGGCTGAATCCCGAACAGGCGTTGGCGGTGCTGGCCGACCGCGATCCCGAGTGGGCGAAGGTGCTGGCGGAACTGGCGCGTACGCGGCGCAGCAGTCCCGCGGGGGAGCGCGAGTCGCGGTGAGCCGGCCGCTGCGCGAGCCGGTTTCGCCTCGTCTTGGGCAAGGCGAGGCGCCCAATTGGTGGCGACACATGGGTAGTCCCGAACGAGCCGAGCCCGCCGCCCCGATCCGCGATCTGCGCCCCGGGCTGCGCCTGCTTGGACGTTTCCGTCTCGAACGTTTCCTCGGCCGCGGGGGCATGGGGGTCGTCTGGCTGGCGCGCGACGAGGTGCTGGAGCGTTCGGTCGCGCTCAAGCTCGTCGCCGGCGCCGCGGCGAACGGTTCGGCCCTCGACGAGTTGCGCGGAGAGACGCGGCGGGCGCTCGCGTTGACCCATCCGAACATCGTGCGGGTGTATGATCTCGTTACGGACGGAACGCTGGCGGGTATCTCGATGGAGCTCGTGCCGGGCGGATCGCTCGTCGGCCTGCGGCGAGAGCGCCCGGACGGGGTCTTCGCTCCCGCGGAGCTCCTCCCCTGGGTCGGGCAACTGTGTGGAGCTCTCGAGTACGCGCACGGGTCGGTGCGGCTGGTGCACCGCGACCTCAAGCCGGCGAACCTGATGTGCGGGGCGCGGGGCGAACTGAAGGTGGCGGATTTCGGCGTCTCGGAACTGCTGAACGAACTCGGCTCCGGGGTGCGGCGCACCGGTCCCGTCGGCGGCACGTTGGCGTACATGAGTCCCCAGCAGCTCGTGGGCGAGCCGGCGGTGGCGGCCGACGACCTCTTCAGCCTCGGTGCGTCGCTCTACGACCTGCTGACCGGCAAGCCGCCGTTTCTCGGGGGCAACGTGTTCGCCCAGATCGTCCGGACGCAGCCGCCGTCGATGGCGGAGCGGCGGGCGGAGCTCGGGATCGGCGGCGAACCGATCCCGCGGTGCTGGGAGGAGGTTGTTGCCGCGTGCCTCGAACACGACCCGCGAGCGCGACCGCGCAGCGCGGCGGAGGTCTGGAGCCGACTGGCGGAGCCGGCGTCGGACGGAGTGGCGGTCCCGCGGACGGGCCGACGGCAGCGTATCTGGAAGGCGGTGCGCGGTCGCCCCGTGTTGGCCTTGGCGGTGTGTGGCGCGGTCGCGGCCGGCGGGGTTGGGTGGGGGCTCGCGGCGGGATGGCGGCCGGCGCCCCTCGAGGGCGGACCGGCGGCGGTCGCGGTGGCCTCGGCAGGGCCGACCCACGGCGCGCCGTGGGAGATTCCCGATCTGGGGATGCGTTTCGTGCCGGTGCCGCGAACCACGGTGCTGTTCGCCATCTGGGAGACGCGGGTGCGGGATTTCGAGGCCTTCGTCGCCGTGACCGGCCACGAGGCGACGAGCGGGGTTTTCTCCTTTCGCCGCGGTCGGCTCGGGCGGTACGGCGCGAGTTGGAGGGACCCCGGGTTCCCGCAGGGCCCCGACCATCCCGTGGTCGGAGTCTCGAGCGCGGACGGGGCGGCGTTCTGCGCGTGGTTGACCGAACGTGAGCGCCGGGCCGGCCGGCTCCGGGAGGGGCAGGCTTATCGTCTGCCGTCGTGGCGGGAGTGGGATGCGGCGCTGGACGACCAACGGTTCTATTGGGGGCCGGACAATCCTCCGAGCTCGCTCGTCGGCAACCTGCCGGACGAGTCGGCGGCGCGCACCTTGTTCGTGGACTCGCCCCGTTCGTGTTTCGTTCGCGGTTACGACGACGGCTACGCCGGCACGGCACCGGTCGGCTCGTTCCCGCCGAACCGGCTCGGCCTTTACGACCTGCACGGGAATGCCCTGGACATGCCCCGCTACGGTTGCTTCGCGCCGGAGCCGCCGGCTTCGACCGGGATCCGGAATGTGTGCGTTGGTCTTCGCGTGGTGTGCGAGCTCGGCGGGGCGCCGTGGCTCGGCCCGTAGCACCGGTGGCGCAATTCTTGCCAACGTTGTTTGGTGACACTTCTCTCCCTCGTCCCCGATTGAGCGATCCCCTTCAGTCCGACACCAACCTCTCCGCGGGCGCCACGACCGGGTTTCCGCGTCTCGTCCCGCCCGGCGGTGTGGCGGCGCCTTCGACCGGCGCGACCTGGCCGTTGTGCGGGCCCGAGGGCGGCGCGACCGAGCGCACCCTTCCCGCGGGGCCGTCGCCGGTGCTTGCGGCCGCGCGCGCCGACGGCCGTTTCGAGTTGGGGCGGGTTCTCGGGCGTGGGCGCGGCGGCGTGGTCCGGGTGGCTTTCGACCGGCTGCTTGAACGGGAGGTGGCGCTCCGGCTGCTTCCGGCGGCGATCGCCCGTGAGGCGGAGGCGATGGCGCGGCTCCGGCGGACTGTCGCGACCTTCCTGGAGTTGACGCATCCATCGCTGGTGCGGCTGTACGACCTGGTCGAACTGGAGGGCGGACCGGCCCTCGCGATGGAGCACGTCGAGGGCGAGAGCCTGACGGAGCGTTTGCTGCGGCGGCCGGAAGGAGTGCTCGGCCCGACGGAGATCGCCCCGATCGCGGCTTGGCTGTGCGATGCACTCGAGTACGTCCGCGAACAGTGCGCGACCGCGCACGGCGAAATGACCTCGTCCCGGGTGATCGTGGACCGGAGCGGCACGGTCAAGGTGTTCGGTTTCCTGGCCTCGTCGTGGACGGACCCGGGCAGGGCGCCGGGTTTCGGGCCGTACCGGAGTCCGGGACTTGCAGAGGGGGCTTCGGCCACGCCGGCGGACGACGTCTACGCCATCGGGGCGATCCTCTACGAGTTGCTGACCGGTCGGCCGCCCTTCTTTCGGGGAGATGTGATGGCGCAGTTGCGGGGTGCGACTCCGCCTCCCGTGACGCAGCGGCGGCGGGAATTGCTGGCCGAACTGCACGGACCGAAGGGCGTGGACCGGCTCCTGGAGGAAGTGCCCGGGCGTTGGGAGGAGACGATCGCGGCGTGCCTGGCGAAGGACCCGCTGGCGCGGCCCCGGAGCGCCCGGGAACTGATGGCGTGGCTGGGCGACGCGGCCGGCTCTCCGACGGGTGGGGCGGCGGCGCCGGCGGCGATGGCCGGGCCGGGCG
>JAEXPQ010000106.1 GCA_023446735.1 Verrucomicrobiota bacterium | reverse complement strand
GGTGCGGGTGAAGCTCCACGATCTGAGCACGGAGGAGATGATCGCCGGGCTGCGGGAGGGCAGGTTGCAGTTGGCGATCCTGGTGCGGCCGCTGAAGGCGATGCTGCGCGGACTGCATTTCGAGGCGCTGGAGCGCGACGCGCTGCGGCTGGCGGTGCCGCCGGGACATGCCTTCGCTCGGTTGCGGTCCGTGCCGCGGGCGCAGGCCGCGAAGGTGCGGTTCGTCGGTCTGACGCGGGCCCACTATCCGGAGTACTACGCGACCTTCGATGAGTTGTTCGCCTCGGTGCGGCCGAAGCCGCGGATCGTCGAGGAACACGACGGGGCCACGAGCCTGATCGCGGCGGTCGAGGCTGGCGGCGGCGTGGCGCTGGTCTCGCAGTCGCTCGGATGCACCGCGGGCGCGCGGCTGAAGCTGGTGTCGTTCACGCCGGCTCCGGCGCCGTTGATCGTGGGCGCGGCGTGGGCGGGCGAGGTATTGGCGCCCGCGGCCGATCTCTTCCTGAAATGCGCCCGGGGGGGGAGTTCCGGAGGCCGGAATCGAAGTATCAAGGGCCAAGTACCAAGTAGCAGGTAACCGGCAAGGGTTCAGTCGTTGGTGTCGTCCTTCGCTGCGATGGACGAGAAGATGCGTTTCAACTCGTCGGCTTCGTTTGCGAGCGCAGTGCGTTCGGTGTGGAGCGGGTCGGTCCCGACAAGCTGAAGGAGGCGCAGCCAAAGATTGGATTCCCGAGCCTCTTTCCGGCAGATCTTGATGCGGTAGAAGAAGTCCTTCCGGCTGAGCGCCTCTTGGGCTTCGAGGTAATTTGCGGCGACGGAGCCGCTCGCACGGATGAGTTGGCGACCGTCCTCGCGGTTGGCAGGAGTGAGCGGCAGTCGGTTGACGAACTGCCGGACCGCCACGGCGAAGCGGAAGGTTCGCTCGACGAGATCGCGTGGCACGTCGCTCATGTCCCGCTCCTTGTCACTTGGAACTTGTTACCTGGTACTTCCCCTCAGCATTTCCGCGACCTGTTGCACGTCCTTGTCGCCGCGGCCGCTGAGGTTGACGATCACGATCTTGTCCTTGGGCAGTTCGGCGGCGCGCTTGAGACCGAAGGCGACGGCGTGGGTCGACTCGAGCGCGGGAATGATGCCTTCGAGGCGCGAGAGCAGCTGGAAGGCGGCGAGCACCTCGGCGTCGGTTGCGTAGGAGAACTCGATCCGGCCGCGCTCGTGGTAGAAGGCGTGCTCGGGGCCGACGGCGGCGTAGTCGAGTCCGGCGGACACGGAGTGGGTCGGCTCGATCTGGCCGTCGGCGTCCTGGAGCAGAAGCGTCTTGGCTCCCTGGAGCACGCCGAGGCGGCCGCCGGCGAAACGGGCGGCGTGGTCGCCGCGGGCGATGCCGCGGCCGCCGGCCTCGACGCCGGTCATGCGGATGTTCGGCTCCTCGAGGAATTCGAAGAAGAGGCCGATGGCGTTGCTGCCGCCACCCACGCAGGCGATGAGCTCGTCGGGGAGCCGGCCCTCGCGCTCGAGAATCTGGGCGCGGGCCTCCTGTCCGATCACGCGGTGGAAATCGCGGACCATCTTCGGGTACGGATGCGGGCCGTAGGCGGTGCCGAGCACGTAGTGGGTGGTGCGGACGTTGGTGACCCAGTCGCGCAGGGCCTCGTTGACGGCTTCCTTGAGCGTCTTCTGGCCGGCCTCGACGCCGACGACGGTCGCGCCCATCAGGCGCATGCGGAAGACGTTGAGCGCCTGGCGCTCCATGTCGACGGAGCCCATGTAAACGACGCACTCGAGGCCGAACTTCGCACAGGCCGCCGCGGTGGCGACGCCGTGCTGGCCGGCGCCGGTCTCGGCGATGATGCGCTTCTTGCCCATGCGGCGGGCGAGGAGGACCTGGGCGAGGGCGTTGTTGATCTTGTGCGCGCCGGTGTGGAGGAGGTCCTCGCGCTTGAGGTAGATCTTGGCGCCGCCGACGTGCTCGGTGAGGCGTTCGGCGAAGTAGAGCTGGGTGGGGCGGCCGGCGAATTCCTTGAGGTGGTGGCGCAGCTCTGTCTGGAAGACGGGATCGATGCGTGCCGTGTCGTAAGCGCGCTCGAGCTCCTGCAGGGCGGTCATGAGCGTCTCGGGCACATAGACGCCGCCGTACGGGCCAAAGTGGCCGGCGGCATCGGGGAGGCTGTTGCGATCGAGCGAAGCGGGCGCGGAGGACATGAGGCGGAGAGGGAAGGGCAGCGACCGGCGCTTGGCAACTCCGCGGGTGGCGCTGTCCGGCGGGAGGCCGATGCCCGGCTCCGCCCCATCCTCCCACGGTCGCGAGAGCATGTTGCGGAGGGCCGGAGGGCGCTTTCAGAGCGAGGCACGGCGGGCGGCAGTGGTTGCCGCGGCGGGAGCGGCAGGTTCTGCCTCGGAGGCGACGCCCTCGCGGTGGGTGTGTTGGGGGTGAGCGAGTTATGGCAGTGGCACTCGCATTGCTATGGGGGGCCGCAATGCAAGCCCAGGGTCGTAGAACGCTACCCGAGGCAACCGCCTCAACCTCATCCGCTCCTGCCGGAGCCTCCTATCGTTTCCTCGTCCGCTCGGCCGAGGAGGCGGTTGGTACTATCCGGCAACAGCTGGGCGGGGAGGCGCGGGTGGTTTCGGTCCGGGCGGTGAAGGCGGGCGGTTTTGCCGGGTTGCTCGGCAGCACCCGGCTGGAGGTGATCGCGCAGATACCCGCGCCGGTCTCGGCTCCGGTTGTGCCAGAGGCGCACACCGCTACACTGGACGGTGTGAGCACGGCCACCCACGTGACTCCGAGTCGGCAGGAGTCTTTGCCCCGTGCGACCTATGCGGCGGCCGCGGCTGCGGCGGGCGAGGGCGGGGTGAGCGCGGCGACGCTGACACCCGAGCCCCCGGTCGCGAAACGCCCCGAGCCCTCGCGGTCCTCGGGCGCCGCACCGGCACCGCGGCTTGAGACCCTCCTGCGCCGCTCTGGTCTTTCGGAGGCGCTCATCGCGCGGTTGCAGGCGACGGCCGGCTGGCCTGACCGCCCCGACCGGCCGTTGCACGAGAACCTTGCCGAGGTGGCGGCGCAGATACGCCAGTTGGCGGCCGGCGTGAAGACGCCGCGGCTGCCGGAGCGGGCCGCGTTCATCGGACTTCCCGGCGGCGGCTGCTCGACGGCGCTGTGCAAGTGGCTCGCCGCGGAAGTGTTCGGGCGGGGACGACACGGCGTCGTGGCGAGCGTCGAGTTCGACCGCCCGAAGACCGCCGAGGATGTGGCGGTGTTCGCCGAGCTGCTCGGAGTGGAATTTACCCGACAGGTCCCGGCGGCCCGCGCGGGAACCGGGGATTTTTGCTATGTTGATATGCCGCCGCTGTCGCTCACGAAGCCGGAGGAGAACGCCCGGTTGCGGGCCTTCCTCGACGAGCAGCGCATCCCGGGGCGGGTGCTGGTGCTCTCCGGCCTGCTCGATGGCGCGATCCTGCGGCAGGCGTGTGCGGCCGGGCTTGAGCTCGGTTGCACCCATGTGGTCTTCACGCAGCTCGACCAGCTGCCGCAGTGGGGCAAACTGTGGGACTTCCTCATCGAGGCGCCGCTGGCGCCGTTGATGGTGACTGTCGGGCCGAGCCTGACCGGCGAGTGCGAAACCGAGGTGATCGGCACGTTGCTGCGCCGGACCTTCCCCTGGAGCTGACGCGATGCGCTACGCTTTCTTCATCGGCGGATTCACTGGGTTCACCTTGGCGGCGCTCGCCGGCTTCCTCGCCGGGCGCCCGGGCGAGATCGTGTTCCGCGATGCGGCGTTGAGCTGCCTGGTCGCCGCGTTCCTTTTCCGGTGGTTCTGGTCGGTGGTGGTGAAGGCCTTCATCGAGGCCGCGCACCAGCGTCGCCAGGCTGCCCAGTCCGCGAAGACCGGTGGCGAAGAATCGTCGCCATCGTCAGGTACCCCTGCCCAACCCTGAAACGAGTCTGACCCATGAAAGCCGCCCCAGGACCCGCGAAGAAGTCGCCCCCGCCCGCCGCCCCGGCCGCCCCCGTCGCGCCCCAAGCCCACCCCCCGAAATCGGCCGCCGCCGCGGTGTGGCGCACCTACCAGGGAGTCGAGAGCAGCTCGCTCGACGAAAAGGCGCTCACCGAGCGCTACCTGCCCCTGGTTCGCTCGGTCGTCGACCGCATCCGGATCAACCTGCCGCCGCACATCGAGGCCGAGGACCTCTACAGTGTGGGCATCCTCGGGCTGATCGCCGCGGTAAAGAACTACGACCCGAAGCAGAACAACACCTTCGCCGCCTACGCCAGTCGTCGTATCCGCGGCTCCGTGCTCGACGAACTGCGCCGGCTCGACTGGCGCCCGCGGCGGGCCCGCGCCAAGGCCCGCCGGATCAAGGAGGTCATCGCCGAGATCGAGCAGAAGAACGGCCGGCCGGCCACCGACGAGGAGGTGCGCAAGGTCCTCGGCATCTCCGCCAAGGAATACGCGAAATGGCTGGAGGAGGCGAAGCCCGCCTGCTTCCTCGCCCTCGACCAATCGCCCGACGACGAAGGCGGCGAACGCTCCAGCCTCCACGAGATCATCGCCGACGATGCCGACGTGTTGGCGCGCGACGACATGGAGCGCCGCGAGTTGCAGGAACTTGTCGCTCAAAGAATCCGGCAACTGCCCGATATACCGCGCAAGATCCTCGCGATGTACTACCACGAAAACATGCGGTTGGCGGAAATCGCCTCCGTCTTCAACCTCACCGAGTCCCGCATCTGCCAGATCCACGCGCAGACGATCATCGGGCTGCGCGGCTACATCCAACGCGTGCGGGAGCAATAAACGGAGCCGACCGTCATGATGTTGCTGGTCGGATTTCTGATCGTGTTCGGATCCACCATGGGTGGATTCATGTACGCCGGTGGCAGTCCGCTGGTGCTGCTGCACCTCTCGGAGTTCATCGTCATCGGCGGCATCGCGGTCGGCATCGTCGTGATCTCCAGCCCGTCCCACTCGATCAAGGCGATGGTCGCGAAGATCAAGGGCGCCATCAGCGGCGGGCATACCGGCCGCGAGGAGTACCTCGACCTGCTCAAGCTGCTCTACGAGATCTTCCTGCTCGGCCGCCGCAGCGGCCTGATCGCGCTCGAAGGTCACATCCTCGAGCCCGACAAGAGCACCATCTTCACCAAGTACAACAGCTTCATCCACAGCGAGGAGCGGGTGGAGTTCCTTTGCAACGGCCTGCGCCCTGTCGTCGACGGCAAGATCAAGCCCGACCAGCTCGAGGCGTTGCTCGAGGTCGAGCTCGACGCGAAGGCGACCGAGGCCGACGAGCCCGTGCACATCCTCCAGCTCGTCGGCGACTCGCTGCCGGGCGTCGGCATCGTCGCGGCGGTGCTGGGTATCATCAACACGATGGCGGCGATCTCGGAAGGCCCCGAGGCCGTGGGCGAGAAGGTCGCCGCGGCGCTCACCGGCACGTTCATCGGCGTGTTCGCCGCCTACGGCTTCATCAATCCGCTCGCCGCGCGCGTGAAGCACAACAACGCCAACGACGACAAGTATTTCCGCTGTATCCTGCAGGCGGTCTCCGGCTTCGCCAAGGGCCTCGCCCCGCTCATGGCGGTCGAGGTGGCCCGCCGCTCCCTGGACAGCACCGTGCAGCCGGCCGCCGACGAACTCGAGGCCATCCTCAAGGGCATGCCGCCGGCCAAGTGAGGCCCCGACGCGGAGGACCACCGCATGGCGAAAAAGAAAGATGCCCACCACGGCGGCGCCTGGAAGGTCGCCTTCGCGGATTTCATGACGGCCATGATGGCGCTGTTCCTCGTCCTGTGGATCTCCGCGCAGGACCAGGAGATCCTCATCGCGACCTCGCAGTATTTCCAGAGCCCCTTCAACTCGCCGCTCGACAACACCAGCGGCGTGCTCCCGTTCGAGTCCAACGCGACGCCGCGCGGCGAGGACGGCAAGTCCTCCAGCAACAGCCCCGCCGCGATCGATCTCGACGCGATGAAGGCCCTCGCGCGCGAGTTCTACCGGCTGCTCAACGTCTCCGAGACCGACCCGAACAACTCGTTGCAGGTCGAGGTCACCAGCGACGGCCTGCGGGTCACTCTCTTCAACCGCAGCAACCAGCCGCTCTTCCAGAAGGACAGCTCCGACTTCACGGAGTGGGGCAACATGATGATGCAGAACCTGGCGTGGTTGATCGACCGTCAGACCTTCCGCGTGGTCGTGGAAGGGCATACCCGGGCGGGCATCACGAGTCCGCGGGGGGACTACAGCGACTGGGATCTGTCGACCGACCAGGTGCAGGCGGTCCGCCGGGCGCTCACCTACTACGCCGTCGACGCCTCCCGTTTCGACCGTCTCAGCGGCTTCGGCTCGACCCAGCCGATCGCGGGCGAACCGCCCGACTCGCCGAAGAACCAGCGCATCGTCATGAGCCTCTCGATGAAGAGCCGGCCCTCCGATGGGCGCGACAAGCCGCGCGGCTCCGAGGGCGCCCCGGGCGGCGCGCGCCCGGAACCGGCCCCTCCCGCCCATTGACCCTCCCGTGAAAGACTTCCTCCAAAACCGTCCCCGCGTATCCGGACCCAACGCGCGCGCCACCCCCTCCGATGCGACGCCCGCGTCACCGATGTTCGATGCCGCGCTGCTCGGCGCGATGCCGGGCGGCGGCGGCGGACACGTGCACGATGCGACCGTCGAGGCGATCAAGGAGGGGGATCGGGTGACGAAACTCATCGTGACCTGCCGGTGCGGCGAGAAGATCGAGATCCTCTGCGCCTACGCGCCGGGCCAGCGCTGACTTGCCGGTGCGGCGTGTTGCGGTCGCGGGTGCGGGGAAGCGAGCCGGAGGTGGCCCGCGGTGACGGTCGCGGCGCTTTCGCGCGCGGCGGAGGGCGGCCGGCGAGGCGCCGGAGAGCGGGAGCGGGGCGGGGTGGTCGGGCACAAGCTGCCCGCCGCGGGCGGAAGACTTTGCCCCGGAAGGAAACGATGCAGCCGGAAAGTGTTGATGGATAGCGCCAAGGGACTCTGGCACAGCGTCTGCAATTCGGGCCCCGATGAACATGGGTCTCTACCTTGGAGCAGCTGCGTTGGGCGCTCTTGAGCGTTGGCAGGAGGCCTCGTCGCACAATATCGCGGCCAGCAGCTCGCCGGGCTTCCGCAAGCGCGAAGTGGAATTCTCGATGCAGGACGCCGGCGCCGTGCGGGCGGGCGGCGAGACCGGCCGCGCCGCGCAGGCGGCGGCTTTTCCCATGGCCCGCGTCTCCGTGAGTTTCCAGCCGGGGCAGTTCGTCGCCACTGGGCGCGATCTCGATGTCGCGATCCGGGGGGAAGGTTTCTTCGAGGTCCAGCAACCCGACGGCGAGCGCGCCTACACCCGCGCCGGGAGCTTCTACACCAACACCGACCGCACGCTGGTGGATGCGCAGGGCAACGTGCTGCTCGCCGAGGGCGGCGCGCCCATCCAGCTCCTGCCCGATGCCGGACCGCTGTCGATCGCGCCCGACGGCACGCTCTCGCAGGACGGGCAGCAGATCGGCCGGCTGACCATCCAGCGCTTCGAGAATCCGCAGGCCTTGCTCCCGCTCTCCGGCGGCCTCTTCGCCGCGAACGGCCAGACGGCCCAGACCGTGGAGCAGGCGACGCTCATGCAGGGCGCGCTCGAGACCAGCAATGTCCAGCCGGTCGGTGAGATGGTGAACCTCATCCAGGTCTCCCGCGCCTATGAGGCCGCCCAGAAGATCATCACCACCCGCGACGACCTGCTCGACAAGACCATCCGCACCGTCACCTGAACCCGTCGCCGCCGCCTTTGCCATGAACCCGCGATTCCCGCGTTCCGCCCCGGAGATTTCCCGCCCGTCCGAGCAGGCGTTGTGGACGAGGTTGCTGTGTCTGATTTTTCCCGACCGCATCGGTCCGCCCGTCTCCGCCGGACTCCGCCCGGTGGCGCGTCGCCGCGGCCCGGCCCGTCGCTGAACCGCCCCTCCGAGGAACCGTCGCATGAATGTCGCTCTCTACTCCTCCGCCACGGGCATGCAGGCCCAGCAACTCAACCTCGACACGATCGCCAACAACTTGGCGAACGTGAACACCACGGGCTTCAAGAAGTCCAAGATCGAGTTCCAGGATCTTCTCTACCAGCAGAGCCGGCCCGCCGGCGCCGACTCGGGCGCCGGCAACGAGGTGCCGGCCGGATTGCAGGTCGGCGCGGGTTCGCGGGTCGTCTCGACCGCGAAGATCTTCACGCAGGGCACGCTCGCCCAGACCGGCGAACGTCTGGACGTGGCCATCCAGGGCGATGGCTTCTACGAGGTCCAGCGGCCCGACGGGACCAGCGCCTACACGCGCGACGGCTCGTTCAAGATCAACTCGACCGGGCAGGTCGTCACCAACGACGGACTGCCGGTGCTCAGCGGCTTCCAGCCGATCCCCCCGGGCGCCACGGACATCACGATCTCCCAGTCCGGCGACGTCTCGGTCCGGACGGCCACGGGGACGACGAGCTTCAAGATCCAGCTGGTTCGCTTCGCCAACGCGACCGGGCTCGAAAGCGCCGGTGGCAACCTGTTTCTGGAGACCGCGGCCAGCGGCACCCCCGAACTCGGCAACCCCGGCGAACAGGGCTACGGCCGGACCGTCCAAGGGTTCCTCGAGGGATCGAACGTCAACGTCGTGGGCGAGATGGTGAACATGATCATCGCCCAGCGCGCCTACGAGATCAACAGCAAGGCCATCCAGACCTCCGATACGATGCTGCAGGAGGTCAACAACCTGAAACGCTGATGCACCTCGTCCCACACCGCTTCTTCTCCTCGCTGCTGCTCGTGCTTGGGGTGTGCGCCGGCGCCCTGTTCGGGCGCGCCGCCGACCCGCTCCCGGCGGAGCAACTCCTGCCCGAGCTCGCGGCGCAGCTTGCCGCCCACTTCGGCACCGCGGGCGATCTCGAGCTGGCGTTGTTGCGCCAGTGGACGGCGCCGGCGGTCGCGTCCCCGAACTGGAAGTTCACGATGGTCGCGCCGCCCGCGACCCTGGCGCCCCAGATGATCGTGCGCGTGCGGCTCGCCGTGGACGACCGGACGGTGGGGGAGTGGAACCTGCCCGTGCAGGCGCGGCTGTGGAACGACGCCTTGGTGGCGCTCCAGCCGGTCGCCCGCGGGCAGACGTTGACCCTTTCGACCTTCGGGCTGCGCCGGACCGATTTCATCCGGGAAAAGGATGCGGTGCCGGCCGACACCTCGCTCGACGGCCTGGCGGTGACCCGCCCGTTGGCGGCGGGCACGGTGCTGAGCTGGCGCGACATCGGCCGGCGGGCCCTGGTCCAGCGCGGAAGCCGCATCGAGGTCGTCGCCGGCCAGGGCGCGCTCACCGTCACCATGAAGGGGGTGGCGATGCAGAGCGGCGCGCTGGGGGAGACCATCACCGTCCGCAATCCGGAGTCGCGTCGCGACTTCTCCGCCGTCGTCACCGCCGAAAACCGTGCCCGCGTGAGCTTCTGACATGCACCGCCTCGCCGCCATCCTCGCCGTCGTCCTGTTGTCCGCCCCGTTGGCGCGGGCGGACTCGATCTGGCCGTCCAACACCACCCGCGGCATGCTCGCCGACCGGCGCGCTTCGCGCACAGGCGACATCGTCACGATCGTCGTGCAAGAAAGCGTGAGCTCGCAGAACTCGCAGTCGAGCAAGGCGGACAAGTCGAGCAAGGCGGAGAGCGCGATTACGCAGTTCCTCTTCCCGTTGGCCGCCAGCGCGGCTGGTACCAAGGCCGGCACCTATCCGGGCACCGCGTTCGACAGCGGTAACGAGTTCTCCGCCGCCGGCGAGATCAACAACAAGTCTTCGCTCTCGTCGCGGGCCGCGGTGCTCGTGACCGACGTGCTGCCGAACGGCAACCTCGTCCTCGAGGGCGTGCGGCATGTGGCGATGGGCGGCGAACGCCAATACATGGTGCTGCGCGGGATCGTGCGGCCCGAGGATATCAGTTCCTCCAACACCGTTTCCTCCACGAGCATCGCGAACGCGACCCTCGAGGTCGTCAACGAGGGCAGCCTGACGGACACGCAGAAGAAGGGCTGGCTCACCAAAGTCTACGAATTCCTCCGGCTCTACTGAGCTCCTGCCATGTTTTCCCGTCTCGCCTTCGTCCTCCTGCTTTCCCTGCTCGCCGCCACCGGTCTGCGGGCGCAGGGCTCGCGTCTCAAGGACCTCGCCGTCGTCGAGGGCGGACGCGAGAATCAGCTGATCGGCTACGGCATCGTCGCCGGATTGGCCGGCGACGGGGACAAGAACTCGGAGGCGACGCTGCGCTCGATCTCCAACGCCCTCCAGCGGTTCGGCATCTCGATCCCGTCGAATACCCTCAAGTCCTCCAACGCCGCCGCGGTGATGGTGACCGCGGACATCGGTCCGTTCCTCAAGCCCGGCGCCCGGATCGACGTGACCGTCTCTGCGCTCGGCGAGGCGAAGAGCCTGCAGGGCGGCGTGCTGCTCCAGACGCCGCTGCTCGGTGCCGACGGCTCCGTCTACGCCGTCGCGCAGGGAGCGGTGGCGGTGGGCGGATTCCTCGGAGGCGGCGGGGGCCCGGGCGGCGCGACCGTTCAGAAGAACCATCCCACGGTCGCCACGATCACCAACGGCGCGATCGTCGAACGCGAGATCCCCGCCACAGTCGTGCGCGACGGCGCGATCCGCCTGCTGCTCCATCAACCCGATTTCATCACGGCCGCTCGTATCGCCGACGCCGTCAACGTGCAGTTCCCCGGCATGGCCCGCGCCCAGGACGCCGCCACTGTGGCGGTCCTGCTGCCCGAGAATTTCCGCGGCAACGAGATCTCGTTCGTCGCCTCGCTAGGCGCCATCGAGACGCAGCCCGACACGCCCGCGCGCATCGTGCTCAACGAGCGGACCGGCACCATCGTTGCCACCTCCACGGTGCGGCTCTCCCAGGTCGCGATCAGCCACGGCTCGCTCACAATCAAGATCGCCTCGACGCTCGGCGTGTCCCAGCCCGGGGCCTTCAGCCAGGGCGGCTCGACCGTCGTCGTACCCTCGACGCAGACCGAGGTGACGGAGGTCAAGGGCGGCTTCCAGGTCGTGCCGGAGATGCCCTCCGTCGAGGAGTTGGCGAAGGCGCTCAACGCGCTCGGCGTCTCCTCGCGCGAGATGATGGCCATTTTCCAGAGTTTGAAGCGCGCCGGTGCGCTTCAGGCCGAGGTGGTGATCAACTGATCGGACGCTTTCTTCACGATGTCCTCCCCCTCCATCAGCCCTTTGCTCGGCGTCACCGATCCCGCGGCGGTGCAGCGGGCGTTCGCCGCCGGGCCGAAGCGCCCGGCCGCGCAGGCGGCCGCCGAGCAGTTCGAGGCGATCCTCGTGCGCCAGATCCTGGGCGAGGCGCTCAAGCCGATGTTCAACGGCGAGACCAAGGCCCCCGGCTCCGATGTCTACCAATACATGGTGACCGATGTCGTCGCGCAGAGCGTGAGCCAGGGCGGGGGATTGGGGATCGCGAAGATGCTCGTGCCGCAGCTGACCCCGCGCGGCGAGAAAGCCGACCAACAGGAGACTCTTTCATGATCGTCGCAGACATTCCAACCCTCGCTCCGGCCGGAGTTCCGGCCTGGACCGCCGTCGTGGAGGCGCTCCGGAGCGAGCTCGCCGAATACGGCGGACTGCTCGGGCTGTTCGAGGCCCAGCAGAAGAAGATCATCGCGCTCGACGCCGACGCTGTATCCGAATTTGTGCCGCAGCTCGAGCTTCAGGCCGAGGCGGCCCGCCATCGCCGCGACGAGCGCGAACGGGCGGTCCGCGAATACGCGAGCGCCCGCGGTCGCGCGGGCGTGCCCTCGCTGCGCCAGCTGTTGCCGGAGTTCCCCTCCGAGGTCCGCCCGTTGCTCGAGGCCCTGATCGACGAGATCAACCACCTCGTGCTCCGCACCCGCCAGCGCACGCGGCAGAACCAGATGATGCTGGCGCGGCTGGTGGAACTGCACCACGAACTCCTGCCGGCGTTGCGGCCGCAGGCCTTCACCAAGACCTACTCGCGGCACGGGCAGGTCGCCGTCTCGACCGTCGCCACCGGCCCGACCTACCGCGCCACCGGCTGAGCGCCTCCCCGCCATGTCCTACGGCCTTTTCGCCAGTCTCTACACGAACACGAACGCCATGCGGGCGCACAGCGCCGCGCTCGACATCGTCGGGCGCAACATGGCCAACGTGAACAACCCGGCGTACGCGCGGCAGCGCGTGATCTACGGCGACAAGGGATCGGTGAATACGCCCCTCGGCGTGCAGAGTCTCGGCGTGGAGCCGGTCGCCCTGCAGCAGATGCGCGATCGGCTCATCGACAACCAAGTGCGCGAGGAGACCGCGAACACCGAGTTCTTCAACTCGCAGCTCAACTACCTGCGGCAGGCGCAGACGGCGCTTGGGCAGGGCCTCTTCGGCCAATCGGGCTCCGTCGACACGATCTCCTCCAATCCGGATCTCCCGTCGGGAATCTCCGCCTCGATCGACGCGTTCTTCAACGCCTGGCAGAGCTTCGCGACCAAACCCACCGACATCGTCAACAAACAGCAGCTCATCGCGACCACCGACGACCTGATCGAGAAAATCAATCTCGCGGACCGCCGCCTGGCCGACATCGCGCTGCCTGCGCCCGCGGTCGGCAACACGCTGACCGGCCAGATGGACGAGGGCACTCGGCAGGTGAACGGCCTGCTCACGACGCTCGCCGACCTCAACCGGCAGATCGGTCGTGTCGAGGTGGTCGAGGCGGGCACGGCGGTGGATTTGCGCGACCAGCGGCAGGCCAAGCTCGAGGAGTTGGCCAAGTACATCGATTTCGAAACCGTGCCGCAGGCCTCCGGACAGGTTGGCGTCCGCGTCAGCGACGGTGGCGGCGGTACCGTGGATTTGCTGACCCTCTCGACCGTCACCGGCACGCTGGCCCGCAACGGCTCGAACTACGAGTGGACCCCCACCGCCGGCCCGCCGGCGCAGGCGGTCGCGTTCTCGGCGGGGGCGCTCGCCGGTTACCAGCAGGTCGGGGCCACCGTGCAGGACTATCGCGATGATCTCGACACGTTCGTCGCCACACTCGTGTCCGAGGTCAACACGGCCTACAACTCCGGCACCAACGGCGACTTCTTCGCGGCTGGTGGCACGACCGCCGCGACGGTGGCGCGCACGGCCACGGTGGCCACGCTGGTTGCGACCGATATCGGCGGCCCTTCGGGGGGCAACGACCGGGCGCTCGCCGTGGCGGCGGTCGCCCGTGACACCGGGTTCCTGAACGGGACCCCTGCGCAAAGCTTTGCCCGGGTCGTGACCCAGGTGGGCCAGGATGTTTCGGTCACCGAGGCCCGGTACGACGACCAGAAGGCCCTCGGCGATCTGCTGCTCTCGCAACGAGATTCCTACGGTGGCGTTTCGCTCGACGAGGAAACGGCCGATATGATGCGTCTCCAGCGCGCCTACCAGGCGTCCGCCAAGATGATGAGCATCGTCGACCAGCTCCTTGCCGATGTGATCGCGACCCTGTCGCGTTGATTCGCCGCGTTCCTTCAACCCGCCCTCGGCACCCGCTTCACCATGCTGCGCATCACCTCCAACACCCTGGCCGCCCGCCTGACCGCGGATCTCGGGCGGCTTTCGAGCACCCAGAGCCGTCTGACCCAGCAGATGGCCACGGGCAAACGCCTGATCGACGCGAGCGACGACGTGCCCGCCACCGGGCGGGTGATGAGCTACGAGAGCGAGAAGCGCGGCTTGCAGCAGTACGAACGCAACGCCCAGCGCGCCAAGACCGACATCGCCGTGAGCAGCACGGCGCTCAACTCGATCAAGGGCATCGCGAACAAGGTCTTCAACCTCGCGCCGGCCGCGGCGGCCTCCGGCGACCCGAGCCAGCACACCGCGATGGCCACCCAGATCAACGGTCTGCTCGAGCAGGCCTTCTCGTTGGCCAACACGCAAGTGAACGGCAGCTACCTCTTCGGCGCCGCGGACACCGCCACCGCGCCTTTCAGCGTGGCCCGCGACGGCACCGGCCGCATCACCGCGGTGACTTACAACGGCGACGCCGGGGCCGCGCCCCTGGTCGAGGTCAGCGAAGGGGCCCAGGTGGCGACCCTCAACGGCGGGGCGCAGAATCAGGAGCTGGAGAGTTTCCTGAACAATCTCGTGCAGTTGCGCGACGCGGTGGCCGCCAACGACAAGCCCAACATCAACGCCTACCAGAACACCCTGGGCGACGACGAGGGGCGTATCGTCACCATGCTCAGCACGCTTTCCACCTCGCAGTTCCGTATCGAGGTGACTCGCACGCAGAACGAGACGCGCTTCAACCAGCTCTCCAACCTCTCCAGCTCCGAGACCGACGTGGATCTCGCCGAGACCATTGTCAAATACCAGACCTCCGAACGTTCGTATCAGGCCGCGCTCCAGGCCGGCTCGAAGATCCTCCAGCGCTCGCTGCTCGACTATCTCTGATCCGGCCGCGGTGGAGCCCAATCAACCCGCAGAACGCACCATGAACTCCCAGGAATTCTCCGCCCTCACCGCCCAGGCCGACGCCGGCGACGTCGAGGCCCAATACCGTCTCGGCGTCTGCTACGACCAGGGCGACGGCGTGCCGAAGGACTTCGCGATGGCCGCCCGCTTGATCGAGGGCGCGGCCGCCCACGGGCTCGCCCAGGCCCAATGCACGCTCGGGCTCTACTACACCCGGGGCGACGGGGTTCCCCAGGATTTCGCGACGGCGGCCCGGTGGTTCCGCGCGGCGGCGACGCAGGGCGAGCCGCGGGCCGCGTTCAACCTGTCCTTGCTTCTTCAATCCGGCCTCGTGCCCGAGGCGCAGCCGGGCGAGACCGCCGCATGGTTGCAGCACGCCGCGGTGGCGGGCCTGGCCGACGCCCAGCTCAACTACGGGATCGATCTGTTGCTCGCCGCCGGAAGCGGGCCGGAGAAGGAGCGCGCCGCGGAGTGGATCTTCGCGGCCGCCAAAAGCGGGCTCAGCGATGCGCAGTACCAGCTGGCGCTGATGTTCGACACCGGCGAGGGCGTGGCGCGGGACCAGCTCCTCGCCGTCGAGTGGTACGAACTCGCCGCCGCCCAGGGGCATCCCAATGCGCAGTACAACCTCGGCCTGCACTTTGAGCTCGGACACGAAGGGCTTGCACCCGATGTGGCGCGCGCCCGTTCCCTCTACCGCGAGGCGGCCGCCGCCGGGCACGAGAAGGCGATCGACTCGCTCATCGCGCTGGAGAACTGACCGCCGCCGCGTGGCCTCCGGGCGCGGCGCGGGGGATGGATTTCGCCTGGGGTTCATACCCTAGGCCGGCCGTGGGGGCGTCGACCGGGGTGTTGACGGGGTGTTTCCGCAGCGTCAACGGGAGGGAAGCTACCTATGAAAACGGCCCTTCTCTCACTCGCCGCGCTTCTCGCCACCGCCTCCGGTTATGGCCAGACGCTCGCCTCGGTCGGCCTGTACGACACCGGAACGTTGCTGACCGGTGGGGCGAATCCGTACGAGCTGGCCAGGGCCTCTGTATCGGGGGACTACCGACTGTACGTGCCGAGCGACTCGGTCTGGCCGATCGACGGCGTGTGGCTCGACAACACCCCGTCGACCAAGTGGATCGCGGTGTACGAACGGGGCGATGATCGGCGCCAAGGCGTGCCCACGGTCGAGGCGGGCACCTACACGATCGAACTGGACTTCAATCTTGGCAGCTACGACCCGCGCACGATCACGTTCGGCTTCGCGGCCGCCGCCGACAACACGCTGGCGGTCCGGCTCAACGGCCAGCTCCTCCCCAACTTCGGCATCGTGACCGGGGATCGCAACTACGGCAGCCTCGGGAGCTACATCTACGCCGTGGACGGCGCCGCCAGCGGTTCGCTCCTGCGGACCGGGCTCAACACGCTCACCTTCGAGCTCACCAACAGCAACGATCCCTCCGGCAACCCGGCGGGCCTCTACGTCGACTTCAACAGCTTCACGGTGGTCCCGGAGCCGGCGACCTACGCCCTCTTGCTCGGTGCGGCGACGCTGGCCTTCGTGGCGGTGCGGCGGCGCCATCTGCGCGTGGCGTAGCTCGGGGCCGATCGGGGCGGAACGGCGGGTGCCGCCGCGGGCGCCCTCGGTTCGCTCGGCCCGCCCGCCGCCGTTGCCTGCCGGGGTGCAATAGACCGCGCGCGGCCCGACGGCGCCGTTGCGGGTTGCGGTTGCGCCGGCCGCGCCCGGCGCGGCATAACCGCAGTGTGCCGCCGCGCCTCACCACGATCGTCCATCTCGACGCCGACGCGTTCTTCGTCGCGTGTGAACAGGCGCGCGATCCCGCGTTGCGGGGCCGGAAGTGCGCGGTGGGCGGGACGACCCGGGGCATCATCTCCTCCGCCAGCTACGAGGCGCGCGCCGCGGGCGTCTACACGCCGATGCCGACGGCGAAGGCCCGGCAGGTGTGCCCGGACCTGGTGCTCATCCCGCACACTCCCGGGCTGTACGGCCGGGTCTCGCGCCGGATGTTCGACCTGTGCGAGACCGTCACGCCGCAGGTCGAGCGTCGTTCGATCGACGAGGGGTACCTCGATCTGGGCCCCTGCGGCTTCGACTCGCAGGCGGAACTGGAGGCGCGGATCCGCGCTTTGGATGCGGCGATCGTGGCCGAGCTGGGAATCTCGGTGTCGTGGGGGCTGGCGGCGAACAAGCTCGTATCGGGCATCGCCAGCAAGCTGCGCAAGCCGAAGGCCTTCGTCGTGGTGCCGCCCGGGCAGGAGGCGGCTTTTCTTGCGCCGCTGGGCGTGGGCAAGCTGCCGGGCATCGGGGCGAAGACCGAGCCGCGGCTGGCGGCGGCGGGCGTGCGCACCGTGGCCGATCTGCTGGCGGCCCCGGAGGCGAAGCTGCGGCAGTTCTTCGGCGACGGGTTCCGGGAAGTGCTGGCCGCGGCGCGCGGGGAGGACGACTCGCGCGTCGAGACCGTGGAGTGGGAGGCGAAGAGCTATTCGCAACAGGAGACCTTCGCCCACGACATCGCGGATTTCGCCGTGATCGAGAGGGTTGCCAAAGGGATGGTCGACGAGCTGGTCCCGAAGCTGCGCGAGGACGGGAAGTGCGCGCGCACGCTGACCGTGAAGATCCGGTACCCGGGGATGGAGGACGCAGCGGCGGGGCGCAGCCTGCCCCGGGCGAGCGATCTGGAGGGGGACTTCTATCCGCTGCTTGCGCCGTTGCTGCGGCAAGCGTGGAAGCAAAGGCGGCCTTTGCGCCTGGTGAGCGTGCGTCTCTCCCAGGTAGAGGATCCCGCGCAGCAGCTGGAATTGTTCGGCGGCGAGGAGGCCGAGCGGCGGCACAAACTCGCGGTGACCGTCGACGCGCTCCGGCGGAGCCACGGCCGCGCGGTGGTCACCCGCGGGCACCAGCTCTCCCGGACGGTCCCGCGCGATGGTCCGCGGGAGCGATGAGGCTCACGCCGCGTCGTTCGGGTTCTCGAGGTGCGAGAAGTAGAGCGTCTGCTTGGGTGTCGTGATGACCGGGATGCGCTGGCCCGACAGGCTGTGCTGGCGGATGCGTTCTTGCATCGCGTCGAGCGCCGCCTGCTGGGTGGGGGCGCGGGCGAAGAAGTTCAGGTTGGGACAGAACACCACGAACTCGTCGGCCGTGCCCCAGGTGAGGATATGCGCGTCCTCGCTGGGAAACTCCGGGCGCTGGACCCAGGGTTCGGCGATCATCTTCGCGACCAGTTCGCGGAAGGCGGGCACGTTTGGCGGCTTCGCGACCGTGGCGTTCACGCCGGCGACGAACAGTTTGCTGATGAGGAACCGGTCGGCGACGCTGGTGAGCACCAGCACCGGAAGCTGCTGGGGCGAGAAGCGATGCCGGATCTGGAAGATCAGCTCGAACGCATCGCCCTGCGGGAACATGAAATCGGTGACGATGAGGTCGTAGCGCCGCGCCTGGATCGATTCCCAGCCGGCGGAAAGGTTGTCGAGAATCACCAGCTCGTAATCCTCCGGCAGGTACTTTGTCAT
Source organism: Verrucomicrobiota bacterium (assembly GCA_023446735.1). Classification (GTDB taxonomy): domain Bacteria; phylum Verrucomicrobiota; class Verrucomicrobiia; order Opitutales; family Opitutaceae; genus CAJCBL01. The sequence goes on along the minus strand of JAEXPQ010000106.1, from coordinate 6,766 downwards.
CAGACGCTGGAAGGTCCGCGAGTCTTCGATGAACAGGACGGAGGGCATGGTGGGCTTGGCGAAGGGAGCGTTGCGGCTGGGGCGGGCGGCGCGCACGGGTTCTATCGGCAGACGGGGGGGGGAACTTGAGCGGGTCGGCTTGAAAATAAGAGTGGCCTAGTCGTTCACGAAGCTGTGAGTTTCCCTCCCGGTATGAACCCCGTGCTCAAGCTTCTCATGGAAAACAACCGCCTGTCGCCCGCGCAGATGGCGCAGGTGCTGGGCCTGCCCGAGGCGGAAGTCGACCGGCAGCTCGCGGACCTCAAAGCGCAGGGCATTTTCCTCGGCTGGCGCCCGATCCTGAATCTGGCCAAGGAGGAGACCGGGGTCGTGCGGGCGGTGATCGAGGTGAAGATCCGTCCCGAGCGCGGGGGCGGTTTCAACCGCTTGGCCGAGCGGATCGCCCGCTTCGACGAGGTCGACTCCTGCTACCTCAACTCCGGCGGCTACGATCTCCTCGTCTTCGTGAGCGGCACCAGTCTCCAGAAAGTCGCGGCGTTCGTCTCCGAACGTCTCTCGACGATCGACGGCGTCCTCTCGACCGCGACCCATTTCATGCTCCGTACCTACAAGGAGAACGGGGTGCTGATGGAGCAGCGCGAGGAGGAGACCGGCCCGCTGAAAGTCACCCCGTAACCGCGCTGCCCGCCGCGAACCCCGCGCGTCCGCCTGCCTCTCCCTGTGCCCGACATGAGCGATCCCAACCGTTTCATCGCCCGCCACGTCATCGGACTTCCGCGCTCCGGCATCCGCGACTTCTTCGATGTCGTCGCGAAGATGAAGGGCGCCGATGTCATCTCGCTCGGCATCGGCGAACCCGATTTCCGCACGCCGTGGCATATCCGCGAGGCGGCGATCTATTCGCTGGAACGCGGTCGCACGCACTACACCGCGAACCTCGGCCTGATCGAGCTGCGCCGCGCGATCTCCAGCTACGTGGGCGAACACTTCGGCATCGAGTACCGGCCCGAGAGCGACGTGCTCGTGACCGTCGGCGTGTCGGAAGCGCTCGACCTCGCATTCCGGGCGTTCATGAATCCGGGCGAGAAGGTGCTCTTCCACCAGCCGTGCTACGTGAGCTACAGCCCGAGCGTGACGCTGGTGCACGGCCAGGCCATCCCGGTGCCGACGTTCGCGAAGGACAATTTCGCGCTCACGGCCGAGGCGCTCGCGGCGGCGTGGGAGCCCGGTTGCCGGATCCTGATGCTCAACCTGCCGTGCAACCCGACCGGCGGCACGTGTTCACGCGCCCAGCTCGAGGCGATCGCCAAGTTTGCCATCGAGAAGGACCTGCTCGTCTTCAGCGACGAGATCTATTCCGAGCTCACCTTCGACGGCGAGCACACGAGCATCGCCAGCCTGCCGGGGATGAAGGAGCGCACGATTTTCCTCCACGGTTTCTCCAAGGCGTTTGCGATGACCGGCTGGCGCATCGGCTATGCCTGCGGCCCCGCGCCGCTGATCGAGGCGATGATGAAGGTGCACCAGTACTCGATGATGTGCGCCTCGATCGTCAGCCAAGATGCCGCCACCGAGGCGCTGCTGCGCGGCTGGGACGACGTGCTCCGCATGCGGACCGAGTATCACCGGCGCCGCGATTTCATCGTCCGCCGGTTCAACGAGATCGGCCTGAAGTGCCACAGTCCGCGCGGTTCGTTCTACACGTTCCCGTACGTGGGCGGCACCGGTCTCAACGAAAAGGACTTCGCCGTGGGCCTGCTGCAGAGCAAACACGTCGCGGTGGTCCCGGGCACGGCCTTCGGCGCCAACGGCGCCGGCCATGTGCGCGCGTGCTTCGCGACGAGCTACGAGCAGATCGGCGAGGCCTGCGATCGGATCGAGCGCTACGTGCAGGAGTTGGCGGCCAAGAAGTGACCGGGCCGCACCGCCTTCGGTAGGTCGCGGCGGCGGCCCGCGGCGGGCGCGCACGCCGGGCTGGAGGCGGACTTGGGCGCCCGGATCGGCTCTTGTCTTTTCCGTCCCGCTTGCGCCTCATCGGCGCTCGTTTTTCCGCCATGTCCACGAACAAAGTTCGCGTCCGCTTCGCTCCCAGTCCGACCGGGTTCTTCCACATCGGCAGCGCCCGCACCGCGCTGTTCAACTGGCTCTACGCCCGCCACACCGGAGGCACCTTCGTCCTGCGCATTGAGGACACCGACAAGGAGCGCAACAGCGAGGCGTTCCTCGCCGTCATCTACGACAGTCTCAAGTGGCTTGGCATGGACTGGGACGAGGGTCCGGGCAAGGGCGGCGCTTTCGGCCCGTACCGCCAGAGCGAACGCGACCATGTCTACCGCGAATACCTGGCGAAGCTGAAGGCCGCCGGTCGCACCTACGAGAAGGACGGCGCCACCTATTTCAAGCTCCTCGGCGAGCGCTCCGAGGTCTTCGACGAGCACCGCAAGAAGACCGTCACCAAGGTGGCCAACGCCCCCGCGATCATCGACGACCTCATCCGCGGCCGCGTCGAGCGCGTCGAGGACGAGGATTTCGTCATCGTGCGTTCCGACGGCAACCCCGTGTTCCACTTCGTCAACGTGGTCGACGACATCGCCATGGAGATCACGCACGTGATCCGCGGCGAGGACCACCTCTCGAACACCAGCAAGCACGTCGAGCTCTTCAAGGCCTTCGGCGTGACCCCGCCGAAGTTCGCCCACATCCCGCTCATCCTGAAGTCCGACGGCCCGGGCAAGATGTCGAAACGCGATCGCGGCGCCCTCATCGAGGAGTACCAGAAGCGTGGTTATCTGCCGGAGGCCGTGGTCAACTTCCTCTGCCTGCTCGGTTGGAACCCCGGCGACGACCGCGAGAAGATGCCGATCGCCGAGATCGTGAAGCTCTTCGACCTGCCCGGCGTGAACCAGAGCAACGCCCGCTTCGACGAGAAGAAGATGGCGCACATGAACATGCTCTATGTGCTTGAACTGCCGGCCGACGCCTTCGTGGAGCAGGCTCGCGCCCATCTGCGCCAGCACGCGGCGACCGCGGCGCTCGCCGCCGAACCGGCCTATTTCCGCGAGGTCATGTTGCTCAGCCAGCCGAAGATCAAGGGCCTCGAGGAGTTGCCTGCCTACACCGCCTATTTCTTCGCCGAGGACTACGCGATCGACGAGAAGGTTAAGGCGAAGGTCATGGGCAAGGGCGACCCGAAGGCCCGCCTGCGGGAGTTGATCGAACTGCTCCGCACCGTCGATTTCTCCTCCGACACCGTGATCGAGACCGCCATCAAGGATCTCGCGACGAAGAACGCCCTCGGCTTCGGCGACTACCAGGCGGTGGCGCGTCTCGCCGTCTCGGGTACCAACGTGGGCCCGTCGATCACCGGCATGTTCCGTGTCCTCGGCCGCGAGCGCGTGCTGGCCCGCATGGAACGTTTCCTCGCTGCGGCGTGAGCGGGGCGGCCGCGCGGGGCGTCCGCCCCGCAGTCGCCGCGCCTAGAGGATAAGCATCGCGTCGCCGTAGCTGAAAAAACGGTAGCGCTGGCCGATGGCCTCGCGATAGAGCTCGTGCAGCCAGGCGATGCCCTCGGTCGAGCCCGGGGTGAGGAATGCGGCGACGAGGCAGAGCAGGGTCGAGCGCGGCTGGTGGAAGTTGGTGATCAACGCGTCGATACCGCGGAACTCGGCCGGTGGGTGGAGGAAGAGCGCGGCCTCGTCGAACACGGGGCCGGCCGCCGGCGTGCTGTGCTTGCGCAGGAAATCCTCGATGGTGCGCACGCTGGTCGTGCCGACGGCGAGCCGCCGGCCGGGTTGCGCGAACAGCGCCCGCTGGGTGGCGACGGGGACCTCGTAGAGCTCGCGGTGGATCTGATGCTCCTCGATCTCCTCGGTCTGGATCGGCTTGAAGGTGCCGAGGCCGACATGGAGCGTGACGTCGAAGAATGCCGCACCGGCGGCGGCGAGGCGGGAATCGATCTCGGCCGTGAAATGAAGGCCTGCGGTGGGCGCGGCGACGGCGACGGATTTGGCGCGGTCGGCGTAGTGGGTGCGGTAGCGGTCGCGGTCGAGCGGGGCGAGGGCGCTGCCGGTGGCCGGGTCTCGCGCGATGTACGGCGGCAACGGCACCTCGCCGATGGCGTGGGCGACCTCGACGATCGACGTGTGGCCCGGGGTGTGGAACGCGACCCGGTACCCGCGCTCCTCGTGTTTCTCGGTCACGGTGGCGGTGAACCAGCCCTCGCGGACGAAGGTGGCGCCGGGCGGCAGCTTGCGGCCGGGGCGCAGCAGGCACCACCAGTCGTTCGGGCCGCCGGCGGGCTGATGGAGGAAGCACTCGACCCGGCCGCCGGTGGGGCGCTGTGCGAAGAGGCGGGCCGGGATGACGTTGGCGTTGTTACGGAAGAGCGAATACCGGCCGCCGACGAGGTCGGGCAGTTCGGCGAACACATGGTGCTCCACCGTGTGTCGTCTGCGGTCCACGACGAGCAGACGCGAGTGGTCGCGGCGCGCGGCGGGCGTCTGGGCGATCAGCTCGGGAGGAAGTTCGTAGTCGAAGAGCGCGGTTTTCAACGGGAGCCGCGCATGGCACCGTGTGGCCGCGGAGGCGTCAAGGAAGGGTGTGCGGCGGAGGCGCGGGCGATTCACCCGTCGGTACGAGGTGGAACACCCGTTTCTCCGTCTCCGTGCCGCGCCGGAGCGCGACGGCGACCTCGAGGCCGGTGAGAATGCCGCCGGCGTCCCCGCTGACGGGCAGCAGCGAGCCGGAGGCCCCCGGAGCGAGCGTGAGGGAGGAGGGCTCCGGGACGAAATTGCCGATGGCGCTGTCGAGGGCGGTGATCGTGAAGGTGATGGACTCGCCGGAGCGATTGGTGAAGCTCACGCGGAGGGTCTGGCGGGGCAGCGCGGCGAAACCGCCGCCGCGCGGCGGGCTGTCGGTTCCCTCGGAGCTGCCGCCGAAATCCCTGCCGCCGCCGGGCGGCGGACCGCCCATTGCTCCACCCCTGCCGCCACCACCGCCGGGGGGCGGTCCGTGACGTTCCGGAGACGGACCGTGGTCGGATCCTTCGTGCTTGGGGGGCGCGAACTGGTGGCGGAAGGCGGTGACGGTCGCTTCCGCGCTGAGCGCGGCCCCGAAGTACTCGGTGGTGGCGGCGAGGGTGGGTTGAAGAGACTCGGGCCCGGGGGGGCCGGGGCGGCGCGGGCTGGGGCCGGCGCAGCCGAAGAGCAAGGCGGCCGCGACCAGACCGGGTGCGGCGGCAAGGAGGGACGAGCGCGAGAGGAAGGTGCGGCGAGTGGATGGTTCCATGGTCGGAGCGTGGGCCGGAGGCGCCCGGGGCGGGCGCAGGTCGGCGGACCGTGCCAATAGACGGCGCGGCGGGCGCCGAGTTGCGCGGCGGGGGAGCAAACGCGCTTTTCCGGGGTGAAGGGCCGGAAACGAAGGATGCGCCGGATCACCCAGCTAGGCTGAGCGCTCCGGCGCATCCACGATCCCCCTTGTTCGGGCGGCCAACCTTCCTTTGGTCGCCCTGCAAGATGGTGGTTCGGCGCAGGCGGGGGTTACCAGGTTTCGATCTGCCGAATGTGGTTGGCGATCTCGTCGATCCAAGGGTTGCCGGTAGGCGTGACCGCGGAGCCGGTGACCGGCAGCGCGGCGACGATGTCGGTGGCGAGCGAACGGGCTTCGCCGAGCAACAGCGCCATGGCGCGGTGGTGGGGGGCGCGGCCCGGGCTGAACTGGAACTCGATCGGTTCGACGACTTCCTCGCCCACGTTCCAGCTGCGCAGGATGAAGGCGGCGACTTGGGCTTGGCTCATGCCCGTGAGCTCCGTCTCCTGTTGGTCGATCGAACGCTGGCCGTGGACCTGCGTGAGCGGTCCGCTCGTCACCCGCAGATGATGGTCGATGAAGACCATGCCCATGGCGTGGAGGAGTCCGATGGTGTAGGCGACCCGGTCGTCGAGTTGGGCGGCCGGGGCCAGGTCGCCCATGGCGAGCGCACACGCGACGGACTGCCGCCAGAAGGTGCGCGGATCGACGCCGTAGACCTGCAGGGGCGTGTTGAGGAACTGGCTCATCGCGACCGTCGCGGTGAGGCGGTAGGCCTCGTGGGCCCCGAGGCGGAAAAGGGCTTCGTCGAGACTGCGAACGGGTTCGCCGCGGGCGCAGGCGGCGCTGCCGGCGGCATGGATGAGGCGCGCGGCGATGCCGGGATCGATGCGGACCAGTTCGAGCACCTCGGCGGTGTTGAAACTGTCGTTGAGTAGCAGCGACTGGAGCCGGGGCAGGATCGCGGGCGCGACGGGCATCTCGCCCAAATACGAGGTGAGGAGGGCGGGGTTGAGTCGGGCCGAACGAACGGGTTTGCCGACGAGGGAGGCGGTGACGCTGGAGGAGGCCATGGGAGCGATTTCTTCTTCTTCTGGGAGGTTGGGAGCGCCTGCGGTGGGGATCGGAGCACTCGGGGGATCGTTGACGCCGGGAACATACTGTCTGGATACGGGCGCCGGCGTCGGTGTGTTTCCTCAGAGTGGATGCGGAGAACACCCCGGCCGGGCCCGGGGACGGGCCGGGAGCGAACGGGCGCGCGGCTGGTCCGCGCCCCGGGCCAAGGGCGGGACGCCCGGTGGGCCCGCGGCCGGGACGGCGGACCGCAGTGTGGGGGCGGGCGCGTCGTTTCCGCGCCGGGCCGGCGAATCGCCAATTCGCGCTAAAGCCGCGCCAAATCGGCCGATTATAGCTCCGGGCGGACAGACTCCCTCCGCCAAACCCGCATGCCAAGCGCCGC
>JAEXPQ010000161.1 GCA_023446735.1 Verrucomicrobiota bacterium | reverse complement strand
GTCCCGGCCGGCCCCCGCGCGAGCCGGGACCGGGACTGCCGCCGGGAACCAACGTCCCGCGTCCCCGCGGCGCCGAGGCAGCGCAGAGCGCGCTCGCCGAGGAGACCGAGCCGCGCTTTCGCATCGGCAACCCTGCGGCGTACGAGGGGGTGCCGCCGATGTTGCTTTTCGAGGTGGACGAGGCCCCGGGGCAATGCGTGTGGCCCCGGCGGCCGTTGCCCCGGGTCGAGTGCGGGTTGCAGGTCAATGCCGAAGAGGGACTCGTATTGCTCTGGAAATCGAAGCTCGAGGAGGACTACGGCAAGGCGCGTCCGCGCAAGACCCAGCTCTCGCCTTTCGCCCGCGCGATCTCGTTCGACTACTACGACGCGGAACGCAACGCGTGGATGCACGCCGACCAGCCGCAGGCGGACGGGCAGGGCGGCTGGCTGGTGCCGCAACGGGTGCGCGTGCTGTTCGTGTATCACGGAATCGAACGCGAGGTTTCGATCGCGCTGCCCGATGCGCCGGAAGGAGCCCCGCTGCGATGATCCCGGGTCGACCGATCCGTCGCTCGCTTCCGGCGGGCCGCCCGTCGCGGGGCGGCTCGGTGCTGCTCTTCGTGCTGGTGCTGATCGTGGTGACGGCCGCGGCCATCCTGACGTTCGGCGAGCGGGCGCTGGGCGAAATCGCCGGCGAGGGCTACTACGTGCAGCGCAACCGGCTGCGCGGCGAGGCCTACTCGGCGCTCGAGGCCTCCCTCGCGGTGCTCGCCGAGTATCGGGAGATCGATGGCGGTCTGTACGCGCCGGCCCAAGGCTGGGCCGATCCTCTCGCGCAGGCGGGCTATGTCCCGGCCGAGGGGCGGGAGGTGTCGGTGGCGTTTGCCGACGAGAACGCGAAGCTGCCGTTGCGCAACGCCGATGTGAACGAGTCCGTGCTCTCGGCGCTTTTCGCGGACCTCGGATTCGAGGCCGGCGAGGTCGATGTGCTCACGGACAGCCTGATCGACTGGATCGATGCCGACGACAATCCGCGGCCGTTCGGCGCCGAGAAGGATGACTATCTGCGCACCGATCCGGCGCACATCGCGGCGAACCGGGCACCGCGTTCTTTCGCGGAACTAATGGCGGTGCAGGGTTTCGCAGACCTGATGTTCACGGAGACGGGGCGTCCGAACCAGCGGTGCGAGGAGTTCATGCGGCGGGTGAGCCTGTGGAGCGACGGCACGATCAATCTCAACACCGCGCCCGACCAACTCCTGCGCGGGTCCGGCCTGCTCGACGAGCGCCAGCTCGCCTCGCTGGGGCGGGCCCTCGACACCGTGGAGGGCGAGCGGGGGAGCGGCGGGGCGAATTATTTCCGGTCGCTCGGGGAGCTGTCGGCGCAGGCGGGGAGCTTGCCGGGCGAGGGACTCTTCGGCGTGCGCACCGAGGTCCTCGGCATCGTGGTCACCGTGCGCGAGCGCGAGGCGGTGTTCCGGCTGCGGGCGGTGGTCCGCACGGACGCCACGGGCTCGAGGACGCAGGCGAAACCCGCCCGCGCCACCACGACCGGCACACCCCCGAAGACGCTCGAGTATCCATTCCGCTTTCTTGAGCTTGTGGAGGATCCCCCCCCCTCTAGCATCGCCGACTCCCAGCAAACTCCTTGAACCACGTGGCGGAAGAGACCTCACAACCCAAGTCGGCTCGCGGCCGGCGTTTGCCCGAGCAACCGGTGATCCTGGTGCCGGGCTGCCACTTCTTCACGACCATGGCGGTGTCGCCGGCCGGAACCTCGGCTCGGGAGCTCGGGGGGCTGGCGGATCTCGCCCTCGAAGCCGACTCACCTTTCGACAACGAGCAGCTGGCGCGCGGGTACTTCGCGGCGGCGGGGGGGCTGGTGGTGTTCGCCGCCCTGCGGCGCAAGTTCGCGGCGGAGCAGGAAGCATGGTCGCAGGCGAGTTTCGTGGTTCCTGATTTCGCGACCTGGCTGCCGGGCGCCACGGCGACGACCGGTATTGTTGTGCTGGAGACTGCCGCGGCGGTCTCGGCGCTGGAGTTCGCCGCGGGATCGGCCGTGCCGCGCCGCATCGTGAGCCGGCCGGTGCCGGCCGAGCCGGGCGGCGAGGAGAGCATCGCGGTTGCCCGGGAAGCGGTCCTGGCGCGACTCGTCCCTGGTGGCCGGCGGGTTTCCCGCTATCGGCTCGCGGAGGTGCCCTGCACGGTGAAGGGCGGGCGCTACCTTTTCCACTGGGAACCGCAGGGCGGCTTGGTGGAAACGAAGGCCGAAGTCGGAGCGCTGACGGCAGCGCAGTTGTGGGCCATGGACCTGCGCGAACCGGCGTTTCTGCGCGTGAAGCGCCGCGATTTCCAATGGAACCGCTACGCGTGGGGGGCTCTGGTTGGCCTCGGCTTGGGGGCGGCGGCCTTGGTCGTCGCCGAGCTCGGCTTGGTCGGCGTCCACCTCCTCAACGCCCGGCGCCTGGACCGGATCGAAGCGCAACGCGCCGCCGCCCGCCAGTCCGAGGTCGACACTGATATTTCCAACCGACTCGCCGGTTACATCGACCGCAAACCGCAACCGTTGGAGCTGCTCGCCTATGTGAACGACCTCCGGCCGCGCTCGATCTATTTCACGAAGGTGTCGATGGAAGGCGGCCTGCAGATGGTGGTCGATGGTTCGACGAGCTCGCTCGCCGAGGTCAATGAATTCGAGTCGGCGCTCCGGCGGGCCCCCGCCTTGGCCTCGGCCGAGGTGAAGAATGCGCGGGGCCGCGAGGGCAGTGGCACGTTTCAGTTGAGCCTCGTCTTCAAGCCCGGGTTCACCCCAGGCGCGTCGCCCCCGCGGGGCTCCGAAAGTTCCGGCCCGGTACGCCCGCCCGAGGTGGTGCCGATCGTGGCGGCGCCGAAGATCGGTGCTCCGGGCGATCCGCGCTTCCTGCGTCGCGCCGGCGGGCAGCCCCCGGACGTTATGCCGCCGATCGGGCCGCACCCCGGCCCGCGGCCGGATCGACTCCCGCCGGCTGCGCTACCACCGCCGGCACCGGCGCCCGAATCGTCTGCAACTCCCGTCGCGCAACCATGAGAGCCTTCTTCTTCCGTCGGACTTGGCGCGAACGCATCCTGCTGCTTGTGGTGCTCACCGCGGCGGCGATCATCTGGTTGTCGTGGGTCCTCGGCCGTGCGGGAACCGCCCGGGACCGTTGGGCGGCGGCCAGTGCCGAACTTCAACACCAGCAACTCTGGCTCGACGGCGCGGCGGCCAACGCCGCGCAGGTCCAGGCCCGCCTCGCGCAGGTGCAGCAGGGCCGCTCCCTCAATGCGAACCAGCTGGTCGGTCAGCTTGATGCCGTGGCGAAACGCCACGCGTTCGGCTACCGCCTCGACCCGGCGCTCACCGAGCGTCGGCCGCCGGTGGCGATCCACTCGGTTTCGCTCTCCGTCGACAAGGTCGAGCTTGCCGCACTGGCGGCGTTCGTCGACGACCTCCGAACCAGCCTGCCTCTGGTGAACATCGAGCAGCTCGTCCTCACGCCGGACCGGCGCAATCCCGCGCAACTCGATGTGCGGCTCAAACTCTCCGGCCTCGAACTCCTCCCGTGATCTTCGTCGCCTCATCCTCTCGCCCTTTTTGCTCCTCGATCGCCCTTTCGCCATGACACCCCGTCGCTTTCCGTCTCTGCGCCGCCTGACCGGCGCCCTGGCCGCCCTCGCGGTGGTCGGGCTGGTGCCCTTCGCGGGCGCCCAGGATCCGTCTGCGCTCCCGGCCGACGGCCTGCCCCCGCCGCGGCCGGAGACCGTTCCGGCGATCCCGGGCGGGCTCGTGGCCATCCCGCCCGCGGGCGACGGCGACGCGCGGGTCGACAGCATCAAGCTCAGCGACAACCCGCTCGCGACAGTCCTCGACCTGCTCGAGCAGCTCACCGGCCGCTCCGTCATTCGTCCCCAACAGCTGCCTACGCCCACGTTCACCTTCAACAGCCACGGCCCGATCTCCAAGCGCGACGCGATCGTCGCGATCGAGTCGCTGCTGAGCCTGAACAACATCGCCGTGGCTCCGCTGGGCGAGAAGTTCATCAAGGTCGTCGTCATCACCAACATCAAGACCGAGGCCCCCGAGTTGGTGCTCGGCACGTTGCGCGACCGTTCGCCCTCCGGGCAGATCGTGAGCAAGCTCTTCCGGCTTGAGCACCTCGACACGACCACCTTCCAGGCCCAGGTCCAGCCGTTCCTCAGCCCGGGCTTCGGCGCCGTGGTGCCGTTCCAGAATTCGAACACGCTGCTGGTCACCGACACGATCTCCAACCTCCAGCGGCTCGAGTACGTCCTCGAACAGGTGGACAAGCCGCGTGACCTCGTCACGAAGTTCTACACCCTGCGGTTCGCCCAGGCGCAGGCCGTGGCCGAGAAGATCAAGAGCCTGATCGAGACGACCCGTTCGGCGTTCAACAAGCAGGGCAATCAGGGCAACAACGCCGCCGTCCCGATGCCTCCGGGCGTGCCGCCGCCGCCCACCGCCGAGGGCGCGCCGGGCGGCGAGGCCGCGGCGGCCGGCCTCGGCGCCGCGCTCATCTCCGCCACCACGAGCATCAACTTCGACGAGCGCACCAACCAGGTCATCCTCGTCACCGACTCGGCGAGCGTGCTGTTCTACCAGAACCTCATCGAGAAGCTCGATGTCCAGGCCGATCCCTCCACCCAGATCGCGGTGATCCAGGTCCAGCACGCCGAAGCGAATACCGTGGCTTCGTTGTTGAGCCAGTTCGTCTCCGGCTCCTCCGGCTCCGTTTCCTCAAGCAGCTCGGCTTCCAGCGGCAGTAGGCGCAAGAAGCGCAGCAGCGAGACCTTTTCCGGTTTGGGCGAGCAATCCTCGAATCGCTCGCGCGGGAGTGATACCTCGCGGGCTCAACCTGTCTCCACGGCCGGGGGCGGCGTGCGTGCCTCCGACGGCACCGAACGCAATTCCCAGTTCAGCGAGTTCATGACCATCCTCGCCGATGAGCGCAGCAACGCGATCATTGCCTCCGGCACGCAGGACGACCTCAACCTCATCCGTTCGCTCATCAAGCAGATCGATGTGGTGCTCCCGCAGGTGCAGATCGATGTGCTCATCGCCTCGGTCACGGTCGGGAAGGACATCCAGCGCGGCATCGATGCCTTTACCGGGATCACCGTCACCGCCAACCGCGTGACCGCCATCAAGGGTGTGACCGGTTCGGGCTTCACGCTCTCGGACATCGTGCTCAACAACGTCTCGGGCGGAACCGACACGGTGTCCGGCTCAGCAGGTCTCACCGCCAGCAACCTTTGGAACAACGTGCGAGTTCTCTCGGTGCCGAGCGTCACCACGACCCATAACCAAGAAGCGATGGTCACGGTTGCGAAGGCGGTCCCGATCATCACCTCGGCCTACAGCGACGTCTCCTCGACCGTGGGCGCACGCAACAGCTACAGCTACCAGAACATCGGTCTCGAGCTGTGGGTTAAGCCGCTTATCGGTGCCGACGGTACTATCCAGCTAGAGATCGAACAAAGCGCCGATGAAATCGACAAGTACAACGACGATGGCCAACCCCTCATCTCGAAGCGCACGGCGAGCTCCTTTATCAGTGTCGCCGACGGCGAGATCATCGTGCTCGGCGGCTTGCAGAAGGACTCGAACGCGAAATCCCGCAGCGGCTTCCCGTTGGTGAGCGAGATACCGATCCTCGGGACGTTCTTCGGCAAAAACAAACACGAGAAGTCGCGCGACGAGATCATCTTTTTCATCCAGCCTCGCATCCTGCGGACCACCGCTGATGCCAACCGGATTGCCCGCGAGCAGATCGACGAGTCCGGCACCCGCAAGCTGGTGCAGAAGCGCGTCGAGCGCACCGTCGTGCTCCCCGCCGAACCGGCCGCCAACTGAGCTCTCCACCGTGCGCCACCGCCTCGCCAGAGCCGTCCTCGGACTCGCCGCCCTCCTCGCCGCGGGGGCGGCGCCGGCCGTGCCCGAGTCGTTGCTGCGCAACTCGCCGTTCATCCCCTCCGGCAACGCCGCCCCGGTCGCGGCGCCCCAGAACGGCCGCCTGGAGCTGCGCGGTATCCTCACTTTGGACGGCAAGCCGCGCTTCACCATCTTCGATACCAGCAACAACCGCGCGACTTGGCTCGGCGTGGGCGAGGCCGACGGTCCCATCCGGGTCGCCGCCTTCGACGCCGCCGCCGAGGCCGTGACGGTCGAGCTCGAGGGCCAGTCCGTCCGGCTCACGATGAAGGAGGCGCAGATCGTGAACATCGCCGTCACGTTGCCGACTCCGAACGCGAACACTGGCCCCGGCACGCCCCCGGCCGGCGTGAACCCCGCCCCGCCCGCCAACGAGCAGGAGATCCAGGAGCGGCGCAACCGTATCATCGAGGAGCTGCGCCGCCGCCGCGCGCTGCGCCAGACCAACAAGCCGGCCAATTCCAACCAATGAGCCGCCCCGCCCTCACCGACCTTCCGCTCTGGACCGCGCTGCCCACCGAGGCGCAGCAGCGGGTTCTTGAGGCAACCCGGGCGGAGCGCCTGGCCCAGTTGGCCCATGCGCACCGGATGGCGCCCGACCAGGCCCTGGCGCAGCTCGCCGCCGAGACGGGGTTGGAGCTCGTGTCGGCGGACCAGTTCAACCTCGCGCTCCTCCAGCAGATGCCCGTGCGCCTGGTCCACGAATACAGCTGCGTGCCGATCGCCGGCGACGATCCCGCGGTGCTCCGCCTCGCCACCGCCTGGCCGCCCGAGGGACGGATGGACGACTGGGTCTTCGCCGCCTGCGACCGCGAGCCGCAGTGGGTCCTCGCCCCGCCCGACAAGATCGCGAAGTTCCTCACCGAGCACCTCGGCGTGGGCTCCGACTCGCTCGACGGCGACACGACCGTCGCCGAGGTCGCGGCCGAGGAGGAGGAGGACGAGGACGCCGCCGTCATCCGGTTCGTGAACAAGGTCTTCGCGCAGGCGGTGACCGACGGCGCCACCGACATCCATTTCGAGCCGCAGGAGGAGACGCTGCGCATCCGCTACCGCATCGACGGCCTGCTGGTGCCGGTTCCCGTGCCCGAGAATTTGCGACGCTTCCAGGACGCGATCACCTCGCGCCTGAAGATCATGGCGAAGCTCAACATCTCCGAGCGCCGCCTGCCGCAGGACGGCCGCATCGGCTACCGCGCCGGGGACACCGTCCTCGACATCCGCCTCTCCACGATCCCCACGATCTACGGCGAGAGCGTCTCGCTGCGCTTGCTCAACAAGAAGAACAACGCGCTCACCCTCGAGCAGCTCGGCATGAACGCCGAGGACCAGGCGAAGATCGACGCCGTGCTCGGCCTGCCGCACGGCATCATCCTCGTCACCGGTCCGACCGGCTCGGGCAAGAGCACCTCGCTCAACGCCTTCATCCGCCGGATCAACTCCACCGACAAGCGCATCATCACCATCGAGGACCCGATCGAGTACGAGGTGCCCGGCGCCAACCAGATGCAGGTGCGGCCCGAGATCGGCCTGGGTTTCGCGGAGGGCCTGCGCCACATCCTCCGCCAGGACCCGAACGTCATCATGGTCGGCGAAATCCGCGACCGCGACACGGCTGATATCGCCATCCGTGCCTCGCTCACCGGCCACCTCGTCTTTTCCACGATCCACACCAACGACGCCCCGGGCGCGATCACGCGCCTGACCGACATGGGCATCGAGCCGTTCCTCATCTCCTCGGGCGTCGAGCTCGTGATCGCGCAGCGGTTGGTGCGCCGGCTCTGCCCGCACTGCTCCCGTCCCGCGCCGATCGCGCGCCACAAGCTCGTCGACGAGCTCGCCGTGCTCGGGCTGCCGGCCGAGCTGGCGACCGGCGTGCACGAGCTCCCGACCGCCGTGGGCTGCGAGGCGTGCCGGGGACTCGGTTACAAGGGCCGCGTCGGCGTGTTCGAGATCCTGCGGGTCGACGACCGCCTGCACGACCTCATCGTCGGGCGCGAGTCCGCCCGCCTCATCCGCAAGACCGCGGTCGAGGGCGGCATGGCCACCCTCGAGCTCGCCGGGTGGAAACAGGTCCGTGCCGGTCTCACGACGCTCGACGAGATCGTGCGCGTGCTCTCCATGGCGGAGGGCAAGGGGACATGAGCCGCGAATCTTCGAACTTTGAGCTCCGAACTTTGAACTCCGGGTGTCCCGAGCTGGAGGCCGGCCCTTCAGTGTTCATTGTTCAATGTTCCGTGTTCGACGGTCGCCCCGCTTTCTGATGCCGATCTTCCACTACATCGCCCGCGATGCGAACGGCGCCGAGAGCCGCGGCAAGCTCGAGGCCGGGTCGCGCAAGGCCGCGCTCGCGCAGCTGCGCGCGCGTTCGCTCACGCCGCTGCGCCTGGACGAGGGCGCGGCCGCAGCGGCGGAGGCCGCCGCGGGCGGCCTCTCGCTCGGCGTGATCGGTGGCGGGACGCGGAAGTTCCGTCGCGACCACGCGCTGCCCTTCCTGCGCGCGTTGATGGGCCTGGTGACCAGCGGCATCCAGGTGGCTGACGGCGTGAAGCTGCTCTCGCGCCGGCTGAGCGACCCGACCTTGCGCGCCCTCGCGGCGGCGCTGTGGGACCAGCTCAGCCAGGGGCGTTCGCTCTCGCAGGCGATGGCGGCGCAGGGCGAGGTGTTCGACGAGGCGACGGTCAATCTCGTGCAGGCCGGCGAGGCCACGGGTCGGCTCGGCGGCGTGCTGGAACGCCTGGTGGCGGACCTCGACGAGCGCGCGGAGATCCGCGGGAAGCTGCTCGGCGCGATGGCGTATCCGGCGATGATCCTCGGGATGGCGGTCGTGGTGCTGCTCATCGTGCTGTTTTTCGTGATGCCGCGCATCGAGGCGTTGCTGACTTCGTTGCAGGGCAACCTGCCGTTCGCCACGCGGCTGCTGATGGGCTTCGCGAAGTTTCTGGTGCGGTACGGCTGGCTGTTCGCCCTCGCCGCGATCACGGGCGGTTCGATCTTCTGGGCGTGGCGGCGCAAGCCCGAGGGCCGGATGGCCAGCGACCGCTGGCTGTTGAAGGTCACCGGGGTGGGGTCGTTCCTGGTCGCCAACGATATCCTACGCTTGGCGCAGGCGTTGAGCCTGCTGCTGGAGAACGGCATCAGCACGCTGCCCGCGTTGGCGATGACCGAGCGCACGATCCAGAACCGCGTGTTCCGCGCGGCCTTCGCTGAGGCGCGCGGCAAGATCGCGGAGGGGGCGGGCATCTCCACGGCGCTCTCCGGCACGGGCTTCTTCCCGCCGCTGGCGATCGACGTGCTCGCCGTGGGCGAGAGCACCGGCAACATCGTCCCGAGCCTGAAGGATCTCTCCCGTGATTTCCGCCGCCGGCTCGCCAAGCAGGTGGCGGTGTTCATCAGCGTCGTCTCGGTCGGCGCGCTGGTGGCCGCCGCCGCGTTCGTCGCGTTGCTGGCCTTCGGCATCATCTCCGCCGTCTTCCAGATCAGCGCCAGCCTAAAGGCCGGCTGAGGCGGATCACTTTTCCGCTCGGGCCTGGCCTTGGGGCCGGTCGCGGCGCCTGTGCCCATCGGTCTTCCGGCCCGAGGGTGGCCCAAACGATGGTTCTCGTGCTTCCGGATGGGAATGTAGCGAGTTCTTACTCGCATGAAGTGGGTGGTCTGTTACTGCTCCCTCTCGTTCGCGGGTGAGAGGCATGGCCGGACGGCCGTCGTGTCCCTGCGGACAGGAAAACCCGATACTCCCATGACGTTCCTTCACCCCAGATCCCGGCAGTTGCCGCGCGGCGCGATGTTCCTGGCGGTCCTGCTCGCACTCGGTTTCCGGACGGCACCGGCCGGGGCGACGCCACCCGACGCCCACCTCCGGGCTTTCGGTTCCAACGACTACGGCCAACTCGGGCTCGGCCCGGTGCCGGGACAGTTGCAGGCGGCGACCGTTCTCCCTGCCGAGGTGCGGGCGGTGTCGGCCCATTTCCAACATGCGGTGTTGCTCAAACGCGATGGCAGCTTGTGGGGCATGGGGGACAACCAGTCCGGACAGCTCGGGCTGGGTCATCTCGAAAACCAGTATTCCCCGGCGCAGATCGCCGGCGACGGCGTTGTGGACGCCTCGGCGGGCTACCAGCACTCGTTGTTCGTGAAGGCCGATGGTTCGCTCTGGGGCATGGGCGCGAATGCATGGGGCGAACTCGGGTTGGGCGACCGGTCCAACCGTGCGGCCCCGGTGTGCATCATGGCTTCCGGCGTGAAGGCGACGGCCGCCGGATACATGCATTCGCTTGTGCTCAAGACGGACGGGTCGTTGTGGGGCATGGGCTACAACGCGGCCGCCCAGCTCGGGGTGGGCGACGCGACCGAGCGGCTGACTCCCACCCGGATCCTCGCCTCCGGAGTGGCGGCGATCGCGGCGGGGTACAACTGCTCGCTCGTGCTCAAGGACGACGGGACGCTCTGGGTGATGGGCAGCAACTATTGCGGTAGGCTCGGCCTCGGGAGCGCCAAGAACCTGTACGCGCCGACGCCCGTGACGGACGCCGGCGACGACATTGTCGAGATCTCGGCCGGCCTCCTCCACACGTTGTTCCGCAAGACCGATGGGTCGCTGTGGGGCATGGGCTACAACAACTACGGCCAGCTGGGCGCGAACGCCGAGTTCGAGCAGACGACCCCGATCCGGATCGTCGCCGCCGGGATCCGCACCGCCGCGGCGGGCGGGTATCACACGATCTATGCCCAGACCGACGGGACGCTTTGGGCTTTGGGATTCAACGACCACGGGCAACTGGGCGATGGCACGGCCGTGAGCCGAAGAAATCCAGTCCGCATCGTGGCCAACGAGGGAATCCTGGCGGTGGCGGCCGGGAAGTTCTGCTCCTACGCTGTCTCCGCGGCGCCGGAGTTTGTGCCTCCGCCAACCGGGCGAGGGGTGTTGCCGGGAGGTTCGGCGACGCTTGAGGTCGCGGTCCGGGGCGACGAGTTGTCCTATCAGTGGTACCAGGGCGCAAGCGGGGACACCACGCAGCCGGTCGAAGGCGCGAGCGCGCCAAGCTTCACCACTCCGCCGCTGCAGTCGTCCGTTTCGTACTGGGTGCGGGTCACCAATCCTCACGGCGCGGCGGACAGCCCGTCGCTTCCGGTGACGGTCCATACCGTGCCAAACATCGAGCCCCTGCCGGTGCAGCTCGCGGTGGGTTTCGCGCGGCGCGCCGACCTACGGGGCGTGGCGAGCGGGGCGGGGCTGACGTACCGGTGGTACGAGGGCGAGTCGGGCGACACCTCGCGCCCGGTAGAGGCCGGTGTCGAGCCGCGGTTGATCACCCGTCCGCTCGTCGCGTCGACGTCTTTCTGGGTCCGGGTCTCGTCCTTGGCGGGAAGCGTCGACAGCTCCGCTGCAGCCGTGGCCGTGGAGCCTCCGCTGGACGCGCATCCCGTTGTGGCTGGTAAGAACAACTACGGTGAGCTGGGCGCGGGGGCCGGCACGACGCTGACCACCCCGGCCCACCTCCCGTTGCCGGCGGTGGTCTCGTGTTCGATCGGCTCCAACCACTCGCTTTTCGTGAAGGCGGACGGTTCGCTCTGGGGGCTGGGGCGAACGCAGCGAGGGGAGTTGGGATTCCGGTCCCTTGTGAACCAGACCGAGCCCGTCCTGTGCGTGGCTTCCGGAGTGGTCGCCGCTGTCGCCAGTCACGAGTACTCGCTGTTTCTCAAGGCGGACGGATCGTTGTGGGGCATGGGTTCGAACCTGAGCGGCGAGCTAGGGCTGGGCCCGGTCGAAGGGAGCTACGCCCCGGTGCTGATTGTCGGGTCCGGAGTGGTCGAGGTGGCCGCGGGGAATGGACACACGTTGTTTCTGATGGCCGATGGTTCGCTCTGGGGGATGGGATGGAACTACGCCGGCCAACTCGGTACGGGACCGGGCGAGGGGCTGCCGGGTCTGGCCGAACCGACTCATCGGACTCGGCCCGTCCGGCTGGTCGATCACGGGGTCATCGCGATGTGTGCGGGTGATGCCTACAGCATGTTCGTCAGGGAGGACGGCACGCTGTGGGGCATGGGGGCGAATTCCCGGGGCCAGCTTGGAAACGGGGGCACGGTCCGTCAGTTTCGTCCGACGCAGAGTCTCGCGAGTTCGGTCGTGCGGGTCTCTTCCGGACTGGAGCACACTCTTTACGTGACCAACGACGGCTCATTGTGGGGCACGGGGAGCAACAGGTACGGGCAAGCCGGCACCGGCAACACGTCCTTGGCGACGCCGGTCCTGATCCTTGCTCAGGGCTCGGTGGTCGAAGCGGCGGCGGGCGCGGACTTCTCGCTCTTCCTCAAGCGTGACGGCTCGTTGTGGGGCATGGGCCTGAACACCAGCGCCGAGCTGGGCGCGGGCAACACCGCGGAGCATCGCCTGCCGTTCCGGATCGTCGCCTCGGGCATCACGGCGCTCGCCGCGGGGCCGGGGCATTCGGTCCGGGTCTCCGCCGAACCGTTGATCCTGCAGCACCCGCTACCGGCGACCGTGGTGGTCGACCGGGCCGCGTCGATGGCCGTGCAGGCCTGCGGGGCGGCGTTGCAGTACCAGTGGTATGTCGGCGCGACCGGCGACACCTCCCAACCGGTCGACGGAGCGACGGCGGCGTCGTTCACGTCGGACGCGCTCGCGGCGCCGGCCTCCTTCTGGGTTCGGGTGAGCAATGCCTACGGCAGAGCCGATAGCCTCGCCGCAACCGTGTCCGTGCAGACGCGTTTGCAGGCCTGGCGACAGGCGAGTTTCGGCACCGTCTCGAACTCGGGCGAGGCGGCCGACTCGGCCGATCCGGACGCCGACGGCCTGTCCAATATCCTCGAATATGCGGTTGCTTCGGACCCGCGGATTCCGACGGCTGCGGCGGTGCGCGCCGAGATGATCGTGGATGCGGACGGTCGGCACCTGACCCTCTCTTTCAACCGTGTTGGCGATCCGACTCTGATTTTCGAGGTTGAGGCGAACGACGGACTTGCGGCGACGGGATGGAGCCCGATCTGGTCCAGCACCGGCCCCGCGAATATCGGCGGCTCGGTGGTCGTAACCGACTCGGTCGCGGTCGAAAGCACCACCAAGCGATTCCTTCGCTTGTCTGTTCGTTACTGACACCCGCCTAGGCTTGCGTCGTGACGGCTCGGCTCGCGTGAGTTGGCGAGTTGCACGCCGATGTTGCTGTAGAGATTCACGGTAGACCCCAGTGTTCGGGACCTGCGGGGCTTTTCATTCGCAGACAACGGCATCGCACTCTTGTGCGGGCGGGGTCTGATGGTCCACTCCGGCCGCTCCCCCGCCCGCCGGGCTCACGCGAAGTGCTCGGGTCGCGGTATAGGTCGACAAGTTGCAGGTCGCCGTGCTGTGCGGAACGGGCGAGGCGTCACTGGCAGGAGTCGAACGGCTCTTCGGCGCTGCTTGATGGGCGAACCTGCTCGTGGCTTTCGGGCACAAAGGAGGGCTGAGCGAGCTCGCGGTTCGGGGCTCCGTATTGGAGGCGCGTGGCCTGCGCCACGGGGCCTCCTACTCGGCGCCTTCGAGCATCTCGGGGTCGAGGGTGCCTTCGCCCACGCGGGTGACGCCGCCGGTCATCTTGATCGCGAAGTCTTTCCCGATCTCGATGCCGATCCGGCCGCCGGGCATGTGCACGGTGACGTTGTTGTCGACGAGGCCGAGGCGGTGCGCGACGGCGGCGCAGGCGGAGCTGCTGGAGCCGGAGGCGAGGGTGTAGCCGGCGCCGCGTTCCCAGATCTCGATGCGGATGTTGGCGCGGTCGAGGACCTGGAGGAACTGGACGTTGGTGCGGCGGGGGAAGTTGGCGTGGGTCTCGAGGTGCGGACCGTAGGTGTGTGCGAGTTCCGGCGACACGGCGGGCAGCGGGATCACGCAGTGCGGGTTGCCGATGGTCGCGGCGCAGTAGGTGAAGGTGCGGTCCTTCACGGTGATGGTGTCGTTGATCACTTCGCGCTGCGGGCCGGCGACGGGGATCTTGGCGCTGTCGAAGCTCACGTGGCCCATGTCGACGGTGATCGAGCGGCCGCCCTTCTCGATGCGGACTTCGACGAGACCGCCGGCGGTGTCGAGGGCGAAGGGCTCCTCCTGCACCAACCCGCAGTCGTAGAGGTAGCGGGAGAAGATGCGGATGCCGTTGCCGCTCTTCTCGGCCTCCGAGGCGTCGGGGTTGAAGATGCGCAGGGCGAAGGGGGCACGCGGCGAAGGGAGCGGGCCCCAGAGGATGCCGTCGGAGCCGATGCCGAAGTTGCGGTGGCAGATGCGGCGGATCTGGGCGGCGCTCGGCAGCGGGCCGGCGGTACGCGGGTCCATCACGATGTAGTCGTTGCCGAGGGCGTGGTATTTCGTGAAGCGCATGGCGGGGGCGGCGAATGCGGAAGGCGGATTTCGAGTTGCGGAATGGCGAGCGGAGCTGGCGGCGGGAGGTCGCGCGGCAGGGAGCGGATCGCCGCTCGACGCTAGTGAACGGCCGTCGCGCAGCGAGAGCAGAGTGGGCGGGCGGACGTTCGGAGAAACGTCAACCCCGCGGCGGAGGTCTCACTCGACGAGGAACGGCGCCACGAGGTCGCGCAGGGCGAAGGGGACGCGGCCGGTGATGTACACGGCGTCGTCCTCGGCACGTTCCTCGACGATGCCGCCGGTGGAGTGGAGCTTGGCGACGATGTCGTAGCGGTCGTGCGGGATGCGCAGCTGCGCGGCGAACTCGGCGGTGCTGGTGAGTTCGCTGCACCGGGCGAGCAGGCGGTCCACGCCGGCGCCGGTGAGCGCGCTGAGGAAAACGGCGTCGGGGTGACGGACGCGCGCGAGCTCGACGGTCTCGGGGCGGGCGGCGTCGACCTTGTTGAACACGGTGATTGTGCGCTTGGTGTCGGCACCGAGCTCGCCGAGGACGCCGAGCGTGGCCTCGAGGTGTTTCTCGACCTGCGGGTTGGTGAGGTCGAGCACGTGAATCAGGAAATCGGCGACAATGGTCTCCTCGAGGGTCGCCTTGAACGCCTCGACGAGGCGATGGGGCAGGCGGCGGATGAAGCCCACGGTGTCGGTGACGAGGAGCTTGCGGCCGTCAGGCAGGGCGAGCTGGCGCGTGGTCGGGTCGAGCGTGGCGAAGAGCTTGTCCTGCACGAGCACCGCGGCGCCGGTGAGGCGGTTGAGTAGGCAGGATTTCCCGGCGTTGGTGTAGCCGACGATGGCGGCGTTGGGCACGGGCACGCGCTGGCGGCGGTGGCGCTGCACGGCGCGTTGTTTCACGACGGCGGCAAGCTCGTGGCGCAGCGCGGTGATGCGGTCGCGCACGAGGCGGCGGTCGACCTCGAGCTGGGTCTCGCCCTCGCCGCCCATGGCGCCCTTGCCGCGCTGGCGGCTGAGGTGCGTCCACGCGCGTTTCAGGCGGGGCAGGGCGTATTCAAGCTGCGCGAGCTCGACCTGGAGCTTGGCCTCGCGGGTCTGCGCGCGCTGGTTGAAGACCTCGAGGATGACCTCCTGCCGGTCGATGACGGCGCGGTCGGATTCCTCCTCCCAGTTGCGGCCCTGGGCGGGCGAGAGCTCTTCGTCGAAGATGATGAGGTCGATGTTCTCTGCCTTGGCGATCTCGATGAGCTCGGCGGTCTTGCCGGTGCCGATGAGGAAACGTTGGTTACGCGCGCGCAGGCGGACGAGTTCGCAGCGGGCGATCTCGAGGCCGAGATTGCCGACGAGCTCCTTCAGTTCCTCGAGCAGTTCGGCGCCCTCGCCGGCGGGCATTTCGGGCGTTTGCACGCCGACCAGGAGCGCGCGCGAGGCGCGGGTGGGAGAGACTTCGCGATCGATGACCAAGGTGGCGGGAGTGTCGGGGCCGCGGGACGGGAGTCAATGCGGCCGGTGGGCGGTAGACGGTGGACGGTGAACTGTGGACGGAGGGCGGTGGGAGACGAGCGATGGGGCGGAACGGCGAACGTGGCACGGGGAACTCTGAACGCCGTAGGGAATGAGGGACTGTGGGAATGAGGGCGGCATCGCGAGCCAGCACGCTCTTCCCTCCGACCCGAAACGCTGAACCCTGAACCCGAAACTGCGCCGCGCAGCGGCGGGCGAAGGCGAAGGTTGTTGTCGGGGCGTCTTCGGTTAGCATGGCGCACGATGATCCACTCTTGGCGAAACGGCGTGGCCCTCCTCGTCGCGATTCTGCTGAGTGGATTCGCACCGGTGGCCGGGGCGGCGACGAAGCCGCAGGAGACTCCGTTCAAGTTCGCTCCGATGAACGTGGCGAACCCGTGCCTCGTCGATTCGGTGCGGTTCGCCGACACCTATCTTGGCGGCAGGTCCGGCGGGGGCGCGCGTTGGGTGCGGGTGCTGCGCTGGGGCACGCTTGATGACGACTACGAGGCGGGGCCGGGGCATGCCGTAGCGCTTTTCCAGTGGCGGGGCGCGTTGTTCGTGTTCGATGTGAACCACGGCGTGCGCAAGCTTGGGGTGCCGGTCGCGCAACGGGAGGACCTGTACGAGCTCACGACCGCCGTCTTCGCGCTCTACCCCGAAGTGCGCGCAACGGGGGCGGCTTTGCTCGACGACTCGTGGACGACGCGCCGGCCCGGTCTGCGCGGGGCCGACGCCGGGATGGTGACGCCTGGGTACCGTGATGCCTACCGTGTGGCGAAGACGCTCGCCAAGCACCGCGAAGTGCGGCTGGTGCGTTTCAGCTACCGGGAGAAGGGGAAGGCGCGCGAATCGGGCGCGGTGGTATTTCTGTTCGCGGGGCGCCTCTGCGTGTACGTGCCGGAGCGCGGCACTCTGGTGCAGAAGCTCGCCTTGCCCGATCTGGACGACGATGGGGTGATTCGGGCGCGACTCGTCCGGTGTTTCGGGCGTGAGGCGGAAGTGCGCTTCGTGACGGGTTTGCCGGCGGAGAAGCCGCGGGGCGAACGCGCGGCCTCGAAGCGTTAGCGGTTCAGTGAGCGTTCCCGGGCGGCGGCGATGGCTTCCTCGCCGAGCGGTTTGGCGTTTTTGACGCGCAGGCTGTGGGCGAACTCCCGCGCGAAGTCGCGGTGCAGGCGCCAGTTGATCGCCGCGGTGACGGCCATGGCGATGAGCGCGCCGCAGGACGCGAGGGCCATGTCCTTGTGGGCGTCCCAAACATCGCCCTGCGTGCCGAGGTAGGCCTGGCCGAGTTCGCCGCCGAAACCGACCGCGGCGGCCCACTCGATGAGTTCGTAGAGCATCGAAGTAGACATCACGACATCGAGCGGGAGGAAGTAGCCCCAGAAGCCCTTGGCGTCGGCGATGCGCAGGAACACTTCGCGGATCGGGTAGGCGAGCAGGAGGCCGTAGGAGAAATGCACGAGGCGGTCGAAGTGGTTGCGCTCGAAGCCGCAGAGCTCGTTGAGCGGGCGGCCGAAGAGGGCGCGGGTCCAGTCGTTGTACGGAACCTCCGCGTACGTCCAATGCGCGCCGATCTCATGCAGGACGAGGAAGACGAAGAGCAGCGTGTAGCTCACGCGCGACAGCGGGAAACGCCGGTACGTGGCGGCGAAGAAGACCAGCGCGCCCAGCACGAGGACGTTCTCCAGCCACCAGTCGTGCGGGTAGTGCGCGCCGATGCCGGAGGCGACGATGGCGGCGCCGAGCAGGGTGGCGAGGATGAGGACGTAACGACCCGGGTGGATGGAGCGGAGCATGCGGCGAGTCCAGACGGTGGAGGCAGCGCCGACAAGCGCGGGGTTGGGGCGCACTTGCTTGGGGCGAGAAAGTCGAGTGTCGAGGTCGAGCGCCACGCCGGTGATGCTCCGGCATGGCGCGTCGGTGCGGGCGGCTTCTGCCGCGGCACTTCGACTCTCGACACTCGTTGCCTCGGCCCTCGACGGCCTGACTGCGGCTCAGTCGAGGTCGTCCACGACGTCGAGCCCGGGGATGGATTGGAAATGCCGGTCGAAGGTCAGTACCGCGGCGTCGTTCTCGATGGCGGAGGTGGCGATGGCGAGATCCGGCAGCCCGATCACGTGGCCGGCGCGATCGAGCTGCCAGGCGAGCTTCGCGGCGCGGAGCCAGCTGCCTGCGGTGAGGTTGAGGAAGACCATCGTCGAGAAGCCTTCCTCGAACCGTGCGCAGGCGGAGGGATCGGAGCGTCCGCGGATCACCTCGGCCCAGATGATGCCGTTGATCGCGAACTCGAAGTCATCCGCGTGCGACGCGAGTGAAGCGAACGGATCTTGGTGAATCGCGACGCCGCGAATCCAGTAGCTACTATCAACGAGAACCAGTTTGCTCATCGCCGGTACGGTAGGGGGCCTGGTCTTCGGCGACCTTCAGCTCGCGGGCCTGCTTGGCGGCGCGTCGCGCATCGCTCTTGGCGAAGAACCGTTGCACGGCCGCCTCGTCGATATCCATCGAATCACCATGGATCTCCATGAGGGCACGTCCGTACTCGCCGAGTTGCTCCGGAGTGAGGCCGAGGCCCTTCTCGAAGAACTTCTTTTGCTTGTGGCGGCGCGCCATCTCGGTGAGCGCAATCTCCACCGCCTGGGTCTTGGTCTTGGCCCCGGTGAGCTCCATCACTTGGGCGAGGACATCCTCGTCGATGTGCATGGTCATTTTCATGGCGCTGGTGAGTATGGCTCGCCTGCCATACTGATCAAGTGGCGGTATGGCTCACTTGCCATATTCTTTTGTAACTATCAAGCTACCAGAGGGGAAGTAGAGATTTCTGCTGCCGGAGCGCCTCCTGAAACGCGGCATTGCCTGCCCCGTCGGGACCGCTCACCTTCGCTCGCTTCATGGCGCTGTTCACGCTTCTCGATCTCTCGCATGCCTTCGGCGGCCCGCCGGTGTTGGACCACGTCAACTTCCAGGTCGATGCCGGCGAACGCGTCTGCCTGATCGGACGCAATGGCATGGGCAAGTCCACCCTCATGCGCATCATCGCGGGCGAGATGCAGCCTGACAGCGGCGCGATCTCGCGGCAGCCCGGCGCCCATTTCGCCCGGCTCAACCAGGAGGTCCCCACGGATGTGGTCGGCAAAGTCCACGACATCGTCGCCGCCGGCGTGCGCCCTGAGAACGCCGGTGGTCCGCACGAGGAGGACTGGCAACGCGAGCTGCGTCTCGAACAGCTCCTGGAGCGCATGCAGCTGCCGGCGCTCGCCGAATTCTCCGCGCTCTCCGGCGGCTTGAAACGCCGGGTGCTCATCGCCCGCGCGCTCGCCGGCCAGCCCGACCTGCTCCTGCTCGACGAGCCCACCAACCACCTCGATCTCGCCAGCGTGCTCTGGCTGGAGGAATTCCTCCTCGCCGAAAAGATCGGGCTCTTCTTCGTCACCCATGATCGCGCGTTTCTGCGCCGGCTGGCCACGCGCATCGTCGAGCTCGACCGCGGCGTGATCACGAACTGGGACTGCGACTACGCGAAGTTTCTCGTCCGCCGCGAGGAGCGCCTCGAGGCCGAGGAGCGCCAACGCGCCGCCTTCGACAAGAAGCTCGCGCAGGAGGAGGTCTGGATCCGCCAGGGCCTGCGCGCGCAGCGCAAACGCTCCGGCGCCCGCATCGAGGCGTTGCAGGCCATGCGCGCCGAGCGCCGCGCCCGCCGCGACCGACTGGGCAACGTGAGCATGCGCCTCGCCGAGGCGGGCCGCACCGGCGTGAAGGTGATCGAGACGGAGAAACTCGCGTTCTCGTACCCCGATGGCCGCCCGCTCGTGCGCGACCTCTCCACGACGATTCTCCGCGGCGACAAGATCGGTCTCATCGGCCCCAACGGCGCCGGCAAGACCACGCTCATCAAGCTTCTCCTCGGTCAGCTCGCGCCCACCGCCGGCACGATCAAGCACGGCACCAATCTCGAGATCGTCTACTACGACCAGCTCCGCGCGCAGATCGACGACAACCGCTCCGTGGCCGACAACATCGCCGACGGCAACGAGAGCGTCCTGATCGACGGCCGGCAGCGCCACGTGATCACGTACCTGCAGGATTTTCTCTTCACCGCCGACCGCGCCCGCCCGCCCGCCCGCGTGCTCTCCGGTGGCGACCGCACCCGCCTGCTGCTCGCGCGCCTCTTCACGAAGCCCGCCAACGTGCTCGTGCTCGACGCGCCCACCAACGACCTCGCCGCCGAGACGCTCGACCTGCTCGAGGATCTGCTGGTCGAATACCAGGGCACGCTGCTGCTCGTGA
Organism: Verrucomicrobiota bacterium; assembly: GCA_023446735.1. GTDB lineage: Bacteria > Verrucomicrobiota > Verrucomicrobiia > Opitutales > Opitutaceae > CAJCBL01. The sequence continues at coordinate 1,182 of JAEXPQ010000161.1, read as the reverse complement.
GCCACGACCGCGAGTTCCTCGACAACGTGGTCACCAGCACGCTCGTGTTCGAGGGCGACGGCCGGATCGAGGAGTACATCGGCGGCTACAGCGACTGGCTCGCGCAGGGCGGCGGCGTGAAGCCGCCCGCCGCGACCGTGAAGGTGGTCGCGCCGCCCCCGCCGCGTCCGAAGCCCGCCGCGAAGCCGCGCAAGATCACCCAGAAGGAGCTGCGCGAGCTCGAGGCGTTGCCCAAGCGGATCGAGGAGTTGGAGACGGAGCAGGTCGAGCTCACCGCGAAGCTCGCCGATCCCGGTTTCTACGCCCGCGAAGCCGGTGCCGCGGCCGCGGTGAAGCAGCGACTTGAGACGATCGAGCAGGAAATCGCGACCAGCTTCGCCCGCTGGGAGGAGCTGGAGTCTTTGCGCAACGCATCGGGGAGTTGAGGGGCGGCTTGGGGACGAATTTCCCGCCAAATTTCTGGAGGGAGGCGGCCGTTTGCGGCATTCTCCGAGCATGCGAGTCCCCCCTTTCCGCTCCCTCCTCGGCTTTGCCGCCGTCTTGCTGTGCCCGGTGTCGCCCCTTGTCGGTGACGAGACGGCGAAGGCCGAGGTCGAGATCGTCCGCCCTGCCGGGAAACGGACTGCGCAGGAGGCCTCGTTGCAGGTTGGAATGGCGGCCGCGAAGGTGCTCGAAATCCTCGGCAAACCCACCGAGGTCAGCCCGCTCAAATCGCCTTCGGGTAAAGCCGAGGTGTGGTCCTACGTGACCGAGACCGAGCTCGGGCGGGAGCGAATCCAGATTGGGTCCAAGCCGATCAAGGCGCTCGTCAAGGACTCCGCCGGGCGCGATCGGGAGGTCGTGATATCCGAGGAACCGGTCTGGGGGACCCGCAAGCGTGTGCAGGTGCGCACGTATCAGGCGCTCCTGTTCAACGACCAGTTTGTGAACGACAAGGAGGGCGTGCAGATCAAGCTGGTCATGGAGTGACGCCTTGTGCGGGTCCGGCCGCGGGCGGAGTTTTTCGCGACGGGCTCAGCGACCAGCGCACGGCTCCCGCGCTGGCGAGGCCCATCGCCGCGGCGAAGAACCACAGGAACGTCGGACTCCAGCCGTACAGGAAGCTGCCGAGCGAGGGACCGACGATCGAGGCGAGCGACCACATCAGGGAAGCGGCCGCCCAGTTGAGGGCGCCCCGGTGGG
>JAEXPQ010000110.1 GCA_023446735.1 Verrucomicrobiota bacterium | reverse complement strand
GTGCAGGAGCCGCGCGGACCAGCCGCGGCACTTCTGCGCGAGCGTCCAGCGCGAGCCGCGGTGGGTGCCGACGGGGGCCGCGCCGCGGGCGAGGAGCAGTTCGCGTTCGTCGAGCGGGCGCCAGGCGGCGGCGAATGGATCGAGGCAGACGGGGGTCACCGCGGCGTGGCGGTCGAGCGCGGCGAAGAGGCCGCGGGCGAGGCGCTGGATGCCGGTGTTGGCCGGCGTGTGGCTGGTGTGGGTGAGGTCGAGCAGGAGCATCGGGCGCGGGTTACCGGGTCAGGGCGTCGCGGCGCGCAGGCGCAGCCGCAGGTCGAGCAGGCGGAAGGCGAGTTCGCGGCTGTCGCGACCGCCCGGAGTCATCGCGGGCGGCCGGTCGGTGAGGAAGCGGATGTGCGTCTCTCCCGGCGGGAGCGGGATCGCGCCGACGCGCACGTCCTGCCGGTCGGGCGTCGCCGTGCCGCGCCACCGCTCGCACCCCGCCACCTCGACCGCGACGAAGCGGGCGTCGCGGCTGTTGAGGCCGAAGTCGAGATCGGCGGCGACAGGGGCGGGGTTCGGGTTGAGGACGACGATCTCGACCGTGCCGGCGGTCCAGCGCCACGTGTCGTAGAGGGACTGCTCGGAGGGGTACCACGGACCGGCGAGCTCGGAACGGAAGGGGCGGGCGAGGGCCGGATCGCGGGCGAAGGCGGCCGGGGTGTCGAGGATGGCCGGTTCGGCGCCGACGGGCAGCCGGACGAAGTTGGGCGTGCTCAGGAGCGTGAGGTTGCCGAGGAGGAAGACCGGCCACCAGCGGGCGCCGCGGGGCAGCGTGAGATTGAAGGCGAGCAGCATCGGCAGCAGCACGCGGGCGGCGGCGCTGGGGTATCCTTCCCACACCGACTCGCCGAGGAATGCCATGAGCACGCCGAACGCGATCCCGATGCGCCACCACGGGTCGTTCCAGCGCGGTCGCAGGACGAAGAACAGCAGCTGTGTGCCCAGCGAGACGACGGTGAAGACGCCGCCGAGCGAGTAGGCGAGGACCGGGGGATGGTTGAGCAGCTCGCGCACGCTCGCGACGGCGCGGTGCCAGAACGCGGCGAAGGGCGGGGCGAAGTTGCGGGCGCCGGCGTCGTCGCCGCTCACGCCGAAAAGGTGCAGGGTGTAGGCGGTCCAGAGCGCCAGCGGCAGGACGACGAGGATACACCGGAGGGCGGCACCGCCCCAGGCGCGGAAGGTGGGTTCCCGCGGCCAGGCCGGCGCGCCGGCGGCGAGGATGTTGGTTTCCTTGCCGAGGCCGTTGGCGCCGAGCACGAGCGCCGCGAGCCAGGGGCGGCCGCTTTCGAGCAGGGCGACGCCGAGGGCGATCAGCAGCAGGCTGGGCCCGTCGACGAGCGCGCAGCGCACGCTGAACGCGAGGCCGAAGGAGAACATGACGGCGAGCCAGCGGGCGACGTTGGTCCAGCCGGTCGGCGGCAACCAGCGCAGGAGAAGGCCGCCGAGCAACAGCCAGCACACGACGTTTTGCAGGGCGAAGGCGTTGAGCACCCGGCGCGGCTCGCCGAGGCCGGCGCCGTAGGCGGTCCAGCAAAAGAGGATGCGGCGGGCGCGGTAGGGAAGATTGTCGATGGCCGAATCGAGGCGCGGGTCGTGGAGGTTCGGCACGACGGCGAGCTCGGCGTACCACTGGGCGTCGTAGCCGTGGGACTGCGGGGTGATGTGTGTCGTCTCGGGATCGATCTCGGCGAGGTAGCGCGCCGCCTGGTTGTCGCCGAAGGTGATCAACGCGGTGAGGCCGCGGCCGGGGATGTGGAAGCGCCAGACGAAGAACAGGAACACGGCCGTGGCGGCGACGAGCGCCAGCCAGCGCCAGCGGTCGGTCGAGCGGTGTATCGGTCGTGTGGTTTCCGGCACGGGAGGGGAAATTAGCCGCCGCCGCGCCGAGCGGGCGCAAGATCATTCCCCGGGACGAAGCGGGGCGGCGCGGTGCGGCGGCTCACGGGGCCGGCGCGGGGTGGAGTTCGACGACGACCGCCGTGAGATTGTCGCGCGAGGACTCGCGGGCCTCCTCGACGAGGCGCCGCGCGGGCGGGAGCGCGACGTGGGCGGGATCGGGGTGGCGGATCGACTCCTCGATGCGCCGATCCCACAGGCCGTCGACCAGGCCGTCGGTGCAGAACAGCAGACGGTCGCCGCACTGCACGTCGACGGCGCCGATGTGCGGGTCCATCACCTGGTAGCCCGCACCGAGGGCCTGTTGCAGGGAGACGCGTCCCGGGTGGGAGCGGGCCTCGCGCTCGTTGATGCGACCGGTGCGGCGTTGCCAGCCGACATGGGTGTGGTCGTGGGTGAGTTGGGCGAGCCCGCCAGCGGCGGGCAGATGGTAGATCCGGCTGTCACCCACGTGGGCGAAGTAGAGCCAGCCCGGGGTGAGCCAACCGAGGCTGAGGGTGGCGCCCATGCCGGCGCACTCCTCGTAGCTGGAGCCGAGGCGGAGCAGGTCGTGATGGATTTGCGAGAACAGCTCGGCGAGGATGTCGGAGAATCCGGAGTTGATGCCCTGGGCCGCGGTGCGGAAGGAGCGGGCCATCAGGCGGGTGATGCGGTCGACGGCGATGCGGCTGGCGAACTCGCCGGCGTTGGCGCCGCCCATGCCGTCGCTCACGGCAAAGATGAAGTCGGAGCGCTCGAGCGTGGACTCGCCGATCTTGCCGAGGTGGTGCACCCCGTGGCCGTCTACGGCGAGGGCGAGGAAGGCGTCCTCGTTGTTCTGGCGGATGCGGCCGCGGTCGGTGATGCCGGACCAGTGGACGGCGAGTGGGGAGACGGGGTTGGAGGCGGAACCCATGGCGCGAGGGCGGAGCGATCAGTAGCCGGGCGCGCGGGGCGCGTCGGGCGGCGGGGGAGGGGGGGAGAGGTGGGGAGCGTGGAGGAGTTGGGCGAACTCGAAATCGATCACGCAGAAACGACCTTCGCGGCGATCGTAGGTGATGTTGCGGAGGTTGGCGTCCTGGTGGCGCACGCCGTAGGCCAGCAGGGAGTCGTAGATCTCCTTCATGCGTTCGGGGTTGAGATGGTCGACTCGCTGGCCGCAGTTGGAGGTAACGATCTTGAGATCCGCGGGGACCTGCTCGATGAGCTTCGGCACGTAGGCACACCCGCGCTCGGCGAGGTGGCGCAGGACCCGCACTTCGTTTTCGAAACGCTCGCGGGCCATGTGGCCGCGGAAGGTCTTGTGCACGCGGCCGTCGAAGCCGATGCGGACCAGGGCGCGGGCGGTGTCTTTGACTTGCTCCATATCGACGGCGGCAAAGCTCGGGCGGACGCGCCCGAGAGACAAGCGCTGGATTCGAGGGGCGGCGGGGGAACCATGAATTCCGCTGATATTTTCCTTTCCTCTGGCATGTGTGCTGCTCAAAACCGGCGGCTCCCACAGGGCTCCGCTTCTCGCGTCGGCTCTCGGATACTTTCCAACCACCACCTCAACTCCTCCCTATGGCCACCAAGTACAAACTGGAATACATCTGGCTCGACGGTTACACGCCGATGGCGAACCTTCGTAGCAAGACGCAGATCAAGGAATTCGACAGCTTCCCGAAGCTCGAAGAGCTCCCGCTCTGGGGCTTCGACGGCAGCTCGACCCGCCAGGCCGAGGGCAAGAGCTCGGATATCGTTCTCAAGCCGGTGGCCGTCTTCAACGACCCGACCCGCAAGAACGGCGTGCTCGTGATGTGCGAGACCTTCCTCCACACCGGCGAGGCGCACCCCTCCAATTCCCGCGCCACGATCCCGGATGATCCGGGCACCTGGTTCGGCTTCGAGCAGGAATACTTCTTCTACCAGGATGGCCGTCCGCTCGGCTTCCCCGAGGGTGGTTACCCGGCCCCGCAGGGTCCGTACTACACCGGTGTCGGCTACTCCAACGTCGGCGACATCGCTCGCCAGATCGTCGAGGAGCACATCGACATCTGCTTGGACGCCGGCATCAACCTCGAAGGCATCAACGCCGAGGTCGCCAAGGGCCAGTGGGAGTTCCAGATCTTCGGCAAGGGCTCCAAGAGCGCGGCCGACCAGATGTGGGTCGCCCGCTACATCATGACCCGCCTGTGCGAGACCTACGGCGTGGATGTCGAGTGGCGCTGCAAGCCGATCCTTGGGCCGTTCAATGCCGCCCTCGACTGGAACGGCTCGGGCATGCATTCGAACTTCTCGACCACGTTCATGCGCGAAGTCGGCGGCAAGGCCTACTTCGAGAAGCTCATGGCCGCGTTCGCCAAGAACATGGACGAGCACATCGCCGTCTACGGCCCGGAGAACCACCTCCGCCTCACCGGTCTCCACGAGACCCAGTCGATCGACAAGTTCACGTACGGCGTGGCCGATCGTGGCGCCTCGATCCGCGTGCCGCACAGCTTCATCAAGAACGGCTACAAGGGCTACCTCGAGGATCGTCGTCCGAACTCGGCCGCCGACCCGTACCTCGTCGCCGGTCGCATCCTCAAGACCATCCAGTCGGTTCCGACCGCCTGATTCCGGTCCAAGGATACAGTTTCCGACGCCAGCCCGCGAGGGCTGGCGTTTTTGTTTCTCGGGGACGGCAAGCACGGCGGTCCCGATCGTTTGCACGAGGTGAAAGCCCTGCGGCTCGCGCCCCGCGTGCACGATCCAAACTGGTCACCGCGAGCCCGGAGGAAGTACTTTGCCGTAGAGGCGCGCGATATTGCCGGCCGGAGGCGCGGCCGGGGTCGTGGGCGCCGCCGTGGGGCCACCGCGGCTTTGCAGGCTGTAACGCAGGATCAGCTTCTCGTTGTCGCGGTCGAGGTGGATGATCTGCAGGATGCGCTGCCGGACCTTCTCCTTGAGTTCTCCCATCGCGGCGCCTTCGCCGGGTGCGGGGGCGAGGGCCTGTTTGAGCGCCTCGAGGTTGGTGGTCAGTTGGTCGAGGAGGGCTTGCCGCCGTTCGAGTAGGTCTTGGCCGAAGGGGCGTTTCTTCTCGAGCAGGAACTGGTTCTCGTCGAGGGCGAGCTGGTAGAGGTCGTCGCAGATCCGCTGGTGGCGCTCCAGAACTTCTCGCATGGCGGGATTCAGGCGTGGCTTGTGCTCGTTGTGGAGCACAAACTCGTCAGCGTGATAGCGGGCGGACGGGGTCCGGTGCGCGGTGGACTTTTTTGTTCATGCATGAACGAAAATAATCATCGGGCCGACGGGCGGTGCCGGGTTTTGCGCGAGAATGCGCAGTGCCGCCCTACTGCACGGTGGGGGCGGTTGCAGCGGAGGCTTGTTGGGCGGCGAAGTCGTGCACGGAGCGATCCACGTTCTTCGACCATTGCAGCTGGCCGAGGCGCCAGGTGGCCATCTGGCGCACCTCTCCGGCGGGACCGGTCGGGGCGGTGCCCGTCTTCTCTGCTGCGGCGCCTTCGGCGAGGATGTCGTTGTAGACCTTGGCCGCGCTCTCGGGCTGGCGCAGCCGCTCGTAACACAAACCGATCTGGTAGAGGGCCGGCCAGCGCCACGCCGGTTCGGCGCGCAGTTCGGCGAGCGTCTGGTAGATCGTGAGGGCGGAGTGGAAGTCGCCCTGCTCGTAGAAATCGTTGGCCAGTTGGTTGCCGGTGCGGCGCTGCCAGTAGGTCCATTGCTCGCGGTCGGAATCGGACCGGTTGTGCGCCACCCGCAGCAGCGCGAGTGTCTCGGTCAACGCCTCCTGGCTGCGGCCGAGCCGGCGCAGCGAGAGACACAGGAGGTAGCGTGCCTCCTGGGCGGACTGGTGGGCCGGGTAGTTGTCGAGAAAGGTGCGCAGCGCGGCCACCGCCTGCTCGAGTTTGCCGTCCAAAAAGAATGCGTACGACTCCCGGAACACGGCGCGGGCGCGGTCCTCGGGCGGTAGATCGAGGAGTTTGATCCGGCCGAAGAACTTCCCGGCCGAGGCGTAGTCGCCCTGCTGGTAGAATGTCTCGGCGATCTCGAACTTGGCGAGCTGGGCCAGGTCGCGGTAGCGCTGGATGTTCTCCGGGGAGACGGCGAGGGTCGAGTTCAGGACGGCGTAGAAACGGGTCTGGGCGAGGTTGAACGCCCCCATGTCCCGGAGCGTGCGCCCGAGCATCATCAGCACCATCGGGGACCCCGGGGCGCCGGGGAAGGTGGAAAGGTATTTCTCGTAGATTGCCGCCGCGCGGGTGTCCTGCCCCTGCCGGCGCAGCAATTCGGCGTAGGCGAGGAGCGCGTCCTGGGTGACCGCGTCGCTGGTCGGGGAGTTCAACGCCTCCACGTAGGCCGTCTCCGCTGCGGCGAAGTCGTTGCGCTCGATCATGCGCTTGGCGAGCACGAGCAGGCTCTGGCCGATCTGGTCGGGGGTCGCCGCCGGGTCCTCTGCTCCGCTCGTGGGGGAGGCGGGGGCGCGCGGCGAGGGCGCCGGCTCGACCGTCGACCCGGGCACAGGGGCGGCGAGAACCATCAGGAGGAGGGCACAGGAGACGCGTGGTGTCATTGCTGGCGGTATTCGGCGCGGCTGGGAATCGCGGGAGTGAACTGGAGGTTTTCGGCGACGCCGCGGCCGGACCCGTCTCCGAGTTGGAAGTAGGGGAGGACGTCTTCCGGGCGGACTTGCCGCGGCGGGGAGTCAGCAGCGGTTGCGGGCAACTGGGCGGGTGCGACCGGAGGAGGCTCGGTGGGTTTCTCCGCGGTTGCGCCCGCGGGCTTGGGCGGCCGCGGGGCGTAGAGCACCACGGGTGGTGGCGCGAAACCAGCGGGAGAGACTGAGGGTTCGGCGAAGCGGAGCGCGGGAGGACCGCCGAGCGGCAGGTACCCGGGGTTGGCGGTGGGGAACACCGAGGAATCCACGCGCGTGATGACGGGAGCCCGATGGTGCGGGGGCACGGCCACGGCCGGCATGGCGGCGAGCGCGGCCGCGACGAACGCAAAGGCGGCCGCGGCAGGACCGGATGGTCGGCGGTGTGGGTGGGGGGCGCGCGCGTTCAGGGGCGTGGGGTCACCGGCCGGCACCGAGCACCTGATGCACCTTGGCGATGATGTCGTCGACGCGGAACGGCTTGTGGATGAAGACGTCCTGCCCGAGGTCGAGGAACTGTTGTTTGATTTCCCCGGAGAGATAACCGCTCACGACGATCACGCCGATGTTGCCGTACTTCTGCCGGATGACCTGGAACACCGAGATTCCGTTGAGGCGCGGCATGTTCACGTCGAGGATGATGCAGTCGATCTCGCGTGCGTGCACCTCGAGGAAGTCGAGAGCCTTGGCACCATCGTCCACGGTGCGGACGGTGAAACCGCGGGCTTCGAGGACGCCTTGGGTCAGGTTGCGCAGGCTCTCCTCGTCTTCGACGATCAGCACCCGGCCGGTGCGGGGGCGCACGGCCTTCGCCGCGGCTTGCTCCGGGGCGGCACCGGCGGGCGCGGCGGCTTCGGGCAGGTAGATCGAGAAGGTGCTGCCCTGTCCCGGGGCGCTGCGCAGGTCGATCAACCCGCCGTGTCGAGAGACGATGCCTTCGACGACCGCGAGCCCGAGCCCGGTGCCGCTGCCCTTCTCCTTGGTGGTGAAGAACGGTTCGAAGATGCGTTGCTGCACGGCCGGGGGGATGCCGACGCCGGTGTCCTGGACCCGCACGCACTGGTAGGTACGGGTGGGATCGGCGCCGAGGCGGGCCAAGTCGCGTCCGGGGATCTGCTCGGTGACGAGGCTGAGCGTGCCGCCCTGGGGCATGGCATCGCGCGCGTTGACGCAGAGATTCATCAGGATCTGCTGCACCTGGTTCTGGTCGGCGAGCAGCGCCGGGAGGGCGGGGGCGAGGCGGAAATCGAAGACGATGGTGCGCGGGAACGTCTCCTGGAGCATGCTGGCGAGCTCCCGGATGAGCTGGTTGAGCTCGAGCGGGGCGAGCAGCGTCTCGACCTTGCGGGAGAAGGTCAGGATCTGGCGCACGAGGCCGACCGCCCGCTGGCCGGCTTTGAAGATCTCGCCGAGGAAGCGCTGGGCCTTCTCGTCGTTGCCGGGCCGGGAGAGCAGCAGCTCGGAGTAGCCGTTGATGACCGAGAGCAGGTTGTTGAAATCGTGGGCGATGCCGCCGGCGAGGGTGCCGATGCTCTCGAGCTTCTGCGCCTGGCGGAGCTGGGCCTCGAGGGTCTTGCGCTCGGTGATGTCCTCGCGGAGCATCAGAAAATTGGTGACTGCGCCGGCGGGGTTGCGGATGGCGGACACCTGCACGAATTCCCAGCGCGGTTCGCCGGCGGGCGTGCGGGTGGAGACCTCGCCGCGCCAGGGCCGGCCGCTGCGCACCTGGCCGAGGAACGCCTGGTAGGCCTCCTCGGTGGGATGGGCGTCGCGGAAGATCCGTTCGCGGCGCTCCAGCACGGTCTCGAGGCTGGAACCGGTGCATTCGGTGAAGCGCGCGTTGACGTAGCGGATGAAGCCGTCGGGGTCGGCGATGGCGGTGGCGCTGGGGCTTTGCTCCATCGCCTGGGCGAGGATGTAGGACTGCTCCTCGGCCATGTGGCGACGGGTCACATCGCGCCCGACGGCGCGGATGGCGACCATCCGGCCGGTGGTGTCGCGGCAGCACGATTCCTCCCAAAGCATCCACCGCCAACCTTGCAGGGTGCGGCAGCGGACCTCGACCTCGCGTTGGTGGGGAGGATTGCGGAGGTGCTGCTCGGCCTGGGCGAGGATGGTGCAGTCGTCGCGGTGGACGATCTGGTCGAAGGGTACGCCGATCCAGCGATCCTCACGCCGTCCGAACTTGGCGAGGAAGGCCTCGCTGGCGTCGATGATCGCCCCGCCGGGGTCGCGGAAACAGGCGACGTCGGCCGCTGCGGGGAAGAGCTGGTCGAAGGATCCGGCCCAACCGGGCGGCGCCTCGGCGACGCTCACGGGGGCGCTGCTCCGCGCCGGTGCGGCGATGGTCGCGGTGGCCGAGAGGGACGTCTTCTTGCGGCTGTTCGGGCGCATGGGGTGGAGTCGTTTCACACCAAGCCCTGAAGCAAGCCGGGCAGGCGCTGGAGCTTGTTGAGGATGGACGCCCGGGCGAGCGAGGTCTCCCGTTCGCTGGAGCCGAAGAGAATCTTCCAGCCGTCGAGCTCGAGCCAGGAGTCCGGTTCGGGTGGCGGGATGTTTTCGAGGCCGCCGGGGATCCCGGCGTAGCAGACAAGTCGATCCGCCAGTTGCACGGCGCTGGCGAGCAGGGAGTGGTGGGGCGCCTGCTCCGGCGTGTTGTGGTAGTGCACGCTCTCGACGATCTCGGCCGAGAGGCGGTGGCATTGGAGGTAGCGGGCGCCGATCGCGCCGTGGTCGCGGCCGAGCAGCTCGCGTTCGAAGGTGACGACCTCCGCCGGCGTGCGGCCGTGGAAGGCGAGCAGTTCGCGGAATTCCTCGGGGAAAGAGTAGGCGATGACGACCTTGCCGACGTTGTGGAGCAGGCCGACGATGTAGTCGGTGTCGTCGTCGATCATGAGGCTGGTGGTGGCGAGGATCTCGCGGGTCATGATCGCCGAACCGATGCTGTGTTTCCACAGGTCCTTCCAGTTCACGGAGGGCCAATTGTGGTGGAGCTTCTCGAGTTCCTCGATGACGGGCGTGGCGGTCGCCAGTTCGCGGATCTGGCGCAGGCCGAGGAAGAACACGGCCTCCTCGATGTTGTTCACCTTCGTGGCGAGGCCGAAGTAGACGGAGTTGACCAAGCGCAGCAGGCGGGCGGTGAGCGAGGGATCGCGGCGGATGATCTCCGCGATCTGGGAGTTGAGGCCCTGCTCGGAGTTGACCAGTTCGGTGAGCGCGCGGTTGATGCTCTTGAGGGACGCGAGTTTCGGGCAGCTCTCGATCCGCCGATCGATTTCCTCGTCGGTGTAGCGGCGGCTGGGCGGTGCGGGAATGGCAGACATCGGATGGCTCCTTGTGCAATGGTGGGGCCATTTCATCGGCTGGGCCCTCGGGAAAGTTATCGGTTGGCGGTGGGTGCTTCTTAAGGGGGAAACGAGTCTTCGCCCCCGGGGTATTCACCCCGGCGTCCCGCTGGGATTTAGCTTTTGCCACGAACGACCGATTCAGGCGTCATGCAGCCGCCTTCGATGAGCCCACGCCCTCCATCGCCCCGCCGAGTCGGATCCGCCGCGGGGTGGCGCGCGGGCGGGGCGGCCCTCGTCCTGTCGCTGCTGGTCGCGGGATGTCAGACCCCCCCCGCCGAGGAGCTGCGCTGGCAGCTCGGCCCGGCGTTCGTGCCGACCAACTACAGCGGGTTGAAGCTGATGCCGGCGGAGGTTCGTCGGGTCGCGGTGCTGCCGCCGGCCGGGATCGAGACCCTCCCGACCGATAGTGCCGGGGCGATCGTCGATGCGCTCCAGGCGGCGCTGTTGGCCGAGGCGCGTTTCGAGGTGGTCGTGGTCGACTCCGCCTTTATGCGCTCGCGCGGCGGCAAGGCGGCCTACGGCTCCGGCGAGCAGCTCCCGGCCGATCTCTTCGAACGCATCCGGCGCGACTACGCCGCGGATGCCGTGCTCATGGTCGACATCACCCACCATCGGTTCTACGCCCCGCTGGCTCTGGGCGTGAGGGCCAAACTGGCTCTCGCCGCCGAGCCGCACGGGGTGATCTGGGCGTTCGACACGCTCTACGATGTTCGTGACCCCGCGGTCGCGAATTCCGCCCGGCGGCATGCGGCGGTCGCACAGCGCGACGTCGCCGACGCGGGGGTCGCTTCGCTTCAGAGCCCAAGCCGCTTCGCCGCCTACGTCTTCTCCGACGTCTTCGGGGTCCTGCCCAAGCGGCCGCCGCCGGTGGCGCCGTGACGCCCTAAAGTTTCTCCGCCCCGATCCGATACCAACTCGAACGGTTTCTCCGCAGAACGCCCTCTTCGCCATGATCAATTCCACCAACCGCACCGGCTCGACTCCCCACATCGGTGGCATTCCCGTGCCGGTGTCCCGTCCCGCACCCCGCGCGGCCGAGCCCACGGACCGCTTCAGCACCGAGTCGCTCAATCGCCTGCGCCAGGCGCTCGACGAGCAACCCGCCGTGCGTCCCGACGTGGTGGAGCTGGGCCGTTCCCTCGCCTCCGATCCCGCGTATCCATCGGAGCCGATCGTGCGCAAACTCGCCGAGCTGCTCGTCACCCAACCCGACGACGCCGACGGCGACGTCGAGGCCGAATAGGTCCGGCTCGCGCGGCGGCGCAAGCCGTGCCTGATCCATCCCGGGCGGCGCCACCAGCGCCGCCTTTTTCGCGCCCGGTTCCGGGGCCGCACCGCGCGGATTGGCGTGATGGCGGCACCCAAGAACGACGCAGATCGCCCTTTACAGGCTTTGACTTTGCCGCGGGCGGCTCGCTACCTTGCCGCAGCGATGTCGCTGGAAAAGATTCTCATCATCGACGACGAGCCGATCGTCTGCAAAGCGCTCCGCGAGATCCTCCCCAAGAAGCGCTTCACGGTCGCCACGGCCGGGATGCTCGGCGAGGCCGAGACCATGCTCGCCCGCGAGAAGTTCGACCTGATCTTCTGCGACGTCCGCCTGCCCGACGGCAGCGGCCAGGATTTCCTCGAGCGGATGATGACGGCCTCCGAGCCGCCGCTGGTTGTCATGATGACCGGCTACGGTTCGATCGAGTCGGCCGTGAGCTGCATGCGCGCCGGCGCGTTCGACTACCTGCTCAAGCCCTTCACCCCCGACATCATCGAGGTGCTCGTGAAGAAGGCCGAGTCCTTCGGCCAGTTGGTGAAGGTCAACCGCATCCTCAGCGAGAGCGGCGACGAAGGCGATCTGCTCGGCGACAGCCCGGTCATGCGTCGCCTGCGCCAGCTCATCCTCAAGGTGGCGCCAACCGACGCCACCGTGCTGCTCACCGGCGAGAGCGGCACCGGCAAGGAGATGGTCGCCCGCGAGCTCTACCGCAACAGCCCGCGCAAGGCCGCCCCCTTCATCAAGGTCAACTGCGCCGCCGTGAGCGAGAACCTCATGGAGAGCGAGTTCTTCGGCCACGAGCGCGGCGCCTTCACCGGCGCCACCGAGCGCCGCGAGGGCCGCTTCGAACTGGCCAACGGCGGCACGCTCCTGCTCGACGAGATCTCGGAGATCCCGCTGCACCTGCAGGCGAAACTGTTGCGCGTGCTCCAGGAGAAGGAGTTCGAGCGCGTGGGCGGCAACAAGACCATCAAGTGCAACGTCCGCATCCTCGCTACCTCCAACCGCGACCTGCTGCACTCCGTCGCCGAAGGCAAGTTTCGCCAGGATCTCTACTACCGCCTCAACGTCTTCCCCATCCACGTGCCTGCCCTGCGCGAGCGCGGCGAAGATGTCGGCCTCCTCGCCGATGCCTTTCTCAAACGCTACGCGCGCAAGCACGGGTTGAAGGCGTCCGGTTGGTCCGCCGAGGCCGCCGGCGCGATCGGCGCATACAGCTGGCCGGGCAACGTGCGCGAGCTGCAGAATACGGTGGAGCGTGCCGTCATCCTCGCCGAACCCGGCCGACCGATCCCGCCGAGCCTGCTCAATCTGCCCAGCATGCCGGTCGCGCTCGCCCCGGCCGCGGCGCCCGCGCCCCTGCCCGCGGCGGTCGCGACGCCACCGCCGGTCGCGACCGCGCCTGCCGAGCCGGTTCCCACCCCGCCTGCGGCCACGCCGGTCGTGCCCGGGCCGCTGCCGGACGATGCCTTTCTCTCCCTCGACGATCTGGAGCAGAAGCATATCCTCGATGCCCTCAAGAAGACCGGCGGCAACCGCACCCAGGCCGCGGCGATCCTCAAGATCAGCATTCGCACGCTGCGCAACAAGTTGAACCTCTACCGCGAACAGGGCGTCGCGGTGGCCCTCATCGGTCAGGACGACGCGGAGTAGGCGTTCAGCCAGGTTGGCGCTCGCCTCCCGGAGCGGTTGGACCCGACCGCTGCCACAGCCGGGCGGGTTCGTGCCGCCGCTTGGTCTTTCGGCTTTGGTGAAATGTTTTCATGGCATGAAATGGGCGCATCATTGGCCTGAAACCGGCTGATGGGCGGGCTCTCCTTGTTGTCTCACGCTGGTCGTCTTGCTCCGACCGGTCGCTGCGGCGTTGGACCGGGCGTAACCGCTTTGCGGACGCGCGGTTCGGCCTCCGCAGTCGCGCTGCCGCCCCCTTACGGCCGCCGACCGACCGGAACTGCGCCTGGCGCCCTGTCCCACCATGAAGTCCCTTGTTCTCTCGCTGGCCCTCGCGGCCGGAAGTCTCCTCGCGCCCGCGCTGGCGGCGGCGGCCGACTCGGCCGCCACCCTGCCCGAGGCGTCGGTCGAACAGCGTCTCGGCGATGTCGAGGCCTACATCAACAACGCCCCCCGGACTACCGACGGCGTCGCGCAGTCGCGCATCGCCGGCCCCGGCCCGGGGCACAACGCCTGGATGATGACCAGCGCCGCGCTCGTCCTCTTCATGACGCTGCCCGGCCTCGCGCTCTTCTACGGCGGCCTGGTGCGCAAGAAGAACGTCCTCTCGATCCTCGCGCAGTGCCTCGGCCTGGCGGGCGTCGTCACCATTGTGTGGTGGGCTTGCGGCTACTCGCTGACCTTCGGGCCCGGCAACGCCGTGCTCGGCGGACTCGCCCACGTGATGCTCGCCGATGTCGGCACGGCGCCCAACCCGGCCTACTCGCAGTGGGTCTCGCACAACCTCTTCGCGATCTACCAACTGATGTTCGCGATCATCACGCCCGCGCTCACCATCGGCGCGATCGCGGAGCGCATGAAGTTCAAGGCGATCATGCTCTTCAGCGTGCTCTGGCTCTTCGTCGTGTATTTCCCGATTGCGCACATGATCTGGGGGGCGGGCGGCTGGATGAACGGCCTCTACAACCCGCTCTCCGCGATCAAGGCGATCGACTTCGCCGGCGGCATCGTCGTCCACATGACCTCCGGCTGGAGCGCGCTCGCGCTCTGCATCATCCTCGGCCGCCGCCGCGGCCACGGCAAGGAGCCCATGCCGCCGCATAGCATGGTCTTCTGCATGGTCGGCACCGGCATGCTCTGGGCCGGCTGGTACGGCTTCAACGCCGGCAGCGCCGTCGCGGCCGACGGCGTGGCCGTCAACGCCTTCGTCACCACGACCCTCGCCGCGGGCGCGGGCTGTTTCGCGTGGCCGGCTCTCGAATACATCGTGCGCGGCAAGCCCAGCGTGCTCGGCTTCTGCTCGGGCGCCGTGGCCGGCCTGGCCACGATCACGCCGGCCAGTGGCTTCGTCACCGCCGGTCACGCGGTGCTCATCGGCCTGGTCGCCGGCGCGGCGACGTTCTTCGCCTGCAACACCCTGAAGGCGAAGTTCGGCTACGACGACTCGCTCGACACCTTCGGCGTGCACGCCGTGGGCGGCACGATCGGCACGCTCCTCGCCGGCGTGTTTGCGACCACCGCGGCCAACCCGAACCTCGGCGTCGGCCCGATCGCGGACCTTGTCGGGCGCACGCTCTGGCTCGAGCAACTCAAGGCGGGCGGCCTCGTGCTCGGCTGGTCGGTGCTCGCCACGCTCGTGTTGGCGAAGGTCACCGGCTGGGCCGTGGGCGGCCTGCGGGTCGACCCCGAGATCGAGCGCGCCGGCCTCGACGTCGCCGAGCACGGCGAGGAAGGCTACATCCTCGACTGAAGAAACAGCTTCGGGCCCGGCTCGCGTACGGCGCGGTCCGGGCCTTTTCTTTTTCCGGGCCGGCGGCCGGCGACAGACTGCTATGGTCGGGCGGTCCGCTCCCGGAGCAGGTCGCCGTAGCTGACCAGTCGGATCCCGCGCCGGGCGACGATCTCGCGGATGCGCGGGCTCGTGAACAGCCGGGTGACGCCGTCCCGGTCGGCCGCGACATTTGGATACCAGGGCATGACGCCCATCGCGCGCATCTCCGGGTCGTCCGCGCCCGGGTGTTCGAGGAAGAACCAGGTGCCGGGGCCGATGCGTTCGAGGTGGGCGGCCATCGCGTCCTCCTTCTGGGCGGCGGTGGTCTTCGGCCATTCGCCGAGCGAGCCGAGGGGCTGCACTCCGTCGATCTCGATCGGGAGGGCGTACTCCTTGGCGAGCTTTTCGACGATCGCCTGGATCGCCGGCGACGCCCGGTGCCAGAACATGTGGGTCGAGAGGTGACTCAGGTTCTTGATGTGCTTGCGCGCGAGTTCGATCTGGGCGCGCAGCTCCCGCTCGATCTCCTCGGGGCGCGCGGTTGCGCCGAGCGGGCCGCTGTCGGGTTTCTCGGGCGCGCCGACGTTCGGGTGGAAATAGCCGTCGCCATCGACGAGACTCGGGGTGGGGGTGAGCGGGCGCCATTTCAGGAGATCCCATTCGCTGGTGAGTGTGAGGTGCACGCCGACATCGAGACCGGGGTTTTCGGCGAGCAGTTTCACCGCCTCGGGAAACCACGGGCCGGGCACGATCACCTCGGCGCTCCGCACGATGCCTTCGCGGTAGCACTGGATCGTGGCGAGGTTGGCGGCGTGGCAGGAGCCCATGTCGTCGGCACGGATGAGCAGGTGGATTTCGTTCGGGGTCGCCGCCGGGGCGGAGGCGACGAGGGCGGTTGCGGCGACGAGCAGCGTCGCCGTGAGGTCGAGTCGGCGCCGCAGCGCGCGAGCAAGGGGCAGGGGATTCACGGCACCAGCGCAACCGGGGGCGGAGCGGGAGGCAAGGGGCGATGGCGTTTCACCGCAGCGGCCCGAAACCGGGATTGCGCCCGGCGGAAGCGGTGTTTGAACTGCGCGTTCCGTTTCCTCCGAAACAACCAACCGACCACACGTCTCCATGAAGCCAACGGTCAAACCGGCCAATCCGAACTTCTCCTCCGGCCCGTGCAGCAAACGCCCGGGCTATGCGCTGAGCGCGCTCCCGACCGACATCCTCGGTCGCTCGCATCGCTCCAGCCTCGGCAAGTCTCGCCTGGCCAAGTCCATCACGGAGACCAAGGCCCTGCTCGGCCTCCCGGCCGACTACCGCGTGGGCATCGTGCCGGCCTCCGACACGGGCGCGTTCGAGATGGCGATGTGGACCATGCTCGGCGCCCGCGGCGTCGATGTGTTCCATTGGGAGTCCTTCGGCGAGGGCTGGCTGACCGACATCCGCAAGCAGCTCAAGTTGACGGACGTGCGCGAGTTCACCGCGCCCTACGGCCAACTGCCCGACATGGGCCAGTACGACGGCAAGCGCGATTGCATCTTCACCTGGAACGGCACCACCGGCGGTGTGCGCGTGCCCGACGCCAACTGGATCCCGGACGACCGCGAAGGCCTCACGTTCTGCGATGCGACCAGCGCGGTCTTCGCGATGGACCTGCCGTGGTCGAAACTCGATGTCGTCACTTATTCCTGGCAGAAGGTGCTGGGCGGCGAGGGCGCGCACGGCGTGCTCATCCTCTCGCCCCGCGCCGTGGCGCGGCTCGAAAGCTACAAGCCCGCGTGGCCGCTCCCGAAGATCTTCCGCCTGACCAAGGGCGGGAAGCTCATGGAGGAGATCTTCGAGGGTTCCACCATCAACACCCCGTCGATGATCGCCAACGAGGACTACCTCGACGCGCTCGCGTGGGCGAAGTCGATCGGCGGCCTGCCGGCGCTCATCAAGCGCACCGAGGCCAACCTCGCGGCGTTTGAGCGCTTCGTCGCCGCGCACCCGTGGATCAAGTTCCTCGCCGAGAAGAAGGAGCAGCGCTCCAGCACCTCGGTGTGCTTCTCGGTCCAGGCCACGCCTGACCAGGTGAAGAAGATGGTCAAGCTGCTCGAGGGCGAGAAGGCAGCCTTCGACTGCGGCGCCTACAAGGACGCCCCGCCCGGATTGCGTTTCTGGTGCGGCGCCACCGTCGAGACCAGCGACATAGAGAAGGTTTTTCCCTGGCTGGAGTGGGCCTACGCGGAGGCCACGAAAGCCTGAGTTTATCCGCGGACCACGCGTCCCGTGTTTCCCCCGCCCGCCGCTCCGAGAGGAAGGCGGGCGGGGCATTTCCCGGGGCGGGAGGTCGTGAGCCCGGCCGCTCCGTTCGATCAGCCGCGCAGGGCGGCACGCGCGCCGTTCCGCCATCGGTGGGCGCGCGCTCGCTCAGAACGGCCAGAACCGCGGAATGCCCCACACCGCGATCACGAAAAAGAGCAGGTTGAGCGGGATGCCGAGCCGCGCGAAGTCGGTGAACCGGTAGCCGCCGGCGGTGTAGACCATGGCGTTGGTCTGGTAGCCGACCGGCGTGGCGAAACTGGTCGAGGCCGCGAAGGCCACGGCCATGAGCAGCGGCTTGGCGTCGACCCCGAGGGTCTGGGCGGCGCCGAAGGCGAGCGGCGCGAGCAGCACGGCGGTGGCGTTGTTGCTCATGAACTCGGTGAGCACGGCGGTCATCAGGTAGATCAGCGCGAGGGTGAGGTGCGGCGAGTCGGTGCCGGCGAGCGAGAGCGCGTGCTGGGCGAGCCAGGTGGCGCCTCCGCTCTTCTCCAGTGCGGTGCCGAGCGGGATCATCGCCGCGAGGAGTACGACCACGCGCCACTGCACGGCCTCGAAAATCTCCTCGGGCTTGAGACACCCCGTCGCCCACAACGCGATGCCGCCCAGCATCGCCGCCGGCAGGATGTCGACGATGCCGAGCGCCGCGAGGGCGACCACCGCGCCCATGATCCCCAGCGCCCAGGGCACGCGGCCGCGCGTGAGCTTCGGCGCGGAGACCTCGCCGAGCAGGATGAAGTCCCGGTCGTGGGTGAGCCGGTGGACGGCTTCGCGGCGGCCGAGCACGAGCAGGATGTCGCCGATCTCCAGCGGGGTGTGCGCGAGCCGGCTGCGCAGCACGGCCCCGTGTCGCTGGAGCGCGAGGACGGCGAGCGCGTGTTCGTCGCCGAAACGCAGGTCGC
Source organism: Verrucomicrobiota bacterium (assembly GCA_023446735.1). Taxonomy (GTDB): domain Bacteria; phylum Verrucomicrobiota; class Verrucomicrobiia; order Opitutales; family Opitutaceae; genus CAJCBL01. The sequence continues at coordinate 4,577 of JAEXPQ010000110.1, read as the reverse complement.
CCACGGTCTGGCCGGCGAACGGGGCGCCCGGGGCCACGATGGCCTCGGCGAGCATGAGGTCCGAGCCTTGGAGGACGGCGTCGCGCAGCTTGAACTCGGGATTGAGCTCGAGGCCGGCGCGGCCCTTGAGGGCGAGCAGTTCCTTGGCCTCGCCGCGCACCAGCAGCAGGTCGCCCGTGCGCAGGGGCTCGTCGAACGGCGAAAGTAGGCGCTGTTTCTCGCGTACGATCTCCACGAGCACTACGGCGTCGTTGCCGGGCAGGCGGCCTCCCGGCAGCGGTTGCCCGAGGAGCGGGGAGCCCGGCATCACGCGCAGTTCGGTGATGAACTCGCCCAGACCGTAGCGCTCGACCATCTCCGTCGCGGTGCGGTCGGGCAGGAGCCAGGGGCCGAGAATCCAGAGGTAGAGCGTGCCGGCGGCGAAGAGGATGAGCCCGAGCTGGGCGAACTCGAACATCGAGAAGGCCGGCAGCCGTCGTGGTGATCGTGTTGCCGTCGGGATGAGTAGCTGCCGGGATCGGCCTTTCGGACCCCAGATTCCTTACAAAATGGCCCGCCGGGCGGGCTAGTCTGTAAACTTTCTCCAATCTGAGTCGGTAAACCCGTCGGCGCTCAAAACTGCGGAAATCGTGCAAGGTGCAGGCGTGGAGCGGATAGCGACGCGCCCGGGAGCGGGGCCATCGGTATGAGTAGCTCCTGTCGGCCTGAGTTCCGGTTCCTAACAGATCAAGGGCCAGAAGGCTGGGCGATGGTGTGAATAAGTGAACAACCTGTCGGGACTTAGGAGGGGTGTTGACTTGACGGTGGGGGCAGGTGGGGCAGAATGGGGGAAAGTGGAGCGCCGTGTTGGCGCCGTCCCTTCCATGGCCAATCCCTCCAAAACGCTCTATGTCGGTTCCTTCCGACACGTGCTCGACGCGAAGAATCGCCTGACGATTCCCGCGCGCTGGCGCTTTGCGGGCGACGAAGGGGCGGACTCGTATCTGGCCTTGCCGCAGGACGGGCATTTGCTTGTGCTGCCGCCGCTGGAGATCGAGCGGTTGTACGACAAGCTCGCGTCCAAAGCGCTTGGAGACACGGCGGCGCAGGCCTCGATCCAGAAGCTGTTCTCGCAGGCGTTCTCGTTCGGCTGCGACAAGCAGGGGCGCGTGGGCCTGCCCGAGGCGATGCTGCGCTCGGTGGGCATCGAGAAGGAGGCCCTGTGCGTGGGCTCGCTGACCAAGTTCACGATCTGGAATCCGGCCCGGTGGGAGCAGCAGAACCCGGCGGTGGCGGGCGAGAACGTCGAGGCGCTCATGCGCCGAATGGACATCTGATGAACCATGCCCGCCGCGCTCTCGGCCCCTGACACGATGTCCACCACCGGCCACCAGTCCGTGCTCTTCCGCGAGGTGCTCGAGTTCCTCGCCCCCCGCCAGGGCGGGCGCTACCTCGATGCGACCTTCGGCGGCGGCGGCCACACCCGCGGCATCCTCGACGCCGCCGCGGGCAGCTTCGTCATCGGTCTCGACCGCGACCCGGCCGCACTGGCCCGCGCCGACGCCGTGGCCCGCGAGTACCCCGGCCGTTTCGTGCTGCGCAGCGTCAACTTCGCCGCCCTCGGCGAACTGCCCGAGGCCGGCTTCGACGGCATTCTCTTCGATCTCGGCGTCTCCTCCTTCCAGCTCGACGAGGTGGAGCGCGGCTTCTCCTTCCGCAACGACGCCCCGGCCGACATGCGCATGGACACGCGGTCCGGCCTGCCGGCGTCGACCTGGCTCGAGACGGCCTCGGAACCGGACTTGGTGCGCGCGATCCGCGACTACGGCGAGGACAAGAGCTGGCGCCGCATCGTGCGCGCGATCGTCGCCGCCCGCGGCAGCGGCGCGCTCGCTTCGACGAAGCAGCTCGCCGAGCTCGTCACGGCCGCGATCCCGGCGGCGCTGCGCCGCACGTCCTCGATCCATCCGGCCACCCGCGCCTTCCAGGGCATCCGCATCGCGGTCAACGACGAGCTGGGCGCGATCGAGCGCGCGCTGCCCGCCGCGTTCGCCAAGCTCGCCCCCGGCGGCGTGCTCTGCGTCATCAGCTTCCATTCGCTCGAGGACCGGATCGTGAAGCGCTACTTCCGCCGGCTCGCCGGAATGCCCGAGTCCGAGAGCGACTCGCGTCCGCAGCAGCTGCGCTCGCGCGAGGCCGAGGCGCTCACCCGCCGGCCGGTCGAGCCGGGCGAGGCCGAGCTGGCCGCCAATCCCCGCAGTCGTTCCGCGCGCCTGCGCGCTGTGCGCAAACTTTCAACACCCGAATTCCCATCATGAAGCGCCCGTCCAAGAAAGCCGCTTCGCCGGTCAACCGGCTTCTCCTCGCCACCATCCTCCTGCTCGCCTTCGCCGGCTCGATCGGCCTGGGCACGGTCTGGCTGCGTCACGAAATTTCGGAGGTGGCTGAGTCCAACAAGCAGATGCAGCAGCGCATCGTCGAGGTGCAGCGCCGCACGGCCGAGACCAACGCCGAGATCGCCGCCGCGCTCAACCCCGAGGTGCTGCTCGGGCAGAACTCCTCCCTGCGCCTCGGGCTCGCGATGCCCCGCGAGCATCAGATCGTGCCGGTGTCCGAGTCCGTCGAGGTCCGCCTCGCGGCCAAGCGCAACAACGAGCGTCTCGGGCCCGCCTTCGTCTCCGCGTCGTTCCCGCTGCCGACCACCCGCTGAGCGATGCGCAAGGGTTTCGCCTCCAATGCCCGCCTGGTGCTGCTGAGCACCGGCATCTTCGCCTGCTTCGCCGCGCTCGGGGCGCGGCTGGCCTGGCTGCATTGGCTGGAGCGCGAGAGCTATCTCGCCTTCCTCGAGAAGGCGCGCAAGCAGACCATCGTCGAGCTCGCGCGCCGCGGCGACATCCTCGACGTGCGCGGCAACCGCCTCGCCACGAGCCGCAACCTCATCGAGCTCGGCGCCGATCCGCAGGACCTGCGCCGCGAGGACGAGCCGAAGTGGCCCGAGCTCGCCCGCCTGCTCAATCTCCCGCCCGCGCAGCTCGAGCCGCTGCTCCGCCGCCGTTTCGCCGCCCCCGGCGAGCCGACCGAGGGGGTCGACGCCGCCGCCCAGGGCCGCCCCATCCGTTGGGTCAAGCTGAGCGAGGAGGTCGAGGAGTCCGCCTACAACCGCATCCTCGCCCTCGGCATCAAGGGCATCTACGGCGTGCGCCACTACCGCCGCGTCTATCCCGGCGGCCAGCTCGCCGCGCACCTGCTGGGCTATATCAACAAAGAGAACACGCCGGTCACCGGCGTCGAACGCCACCTCGACTTCTACCTGCGCGGGCAGGCCGGCTGGCGCGAATCCGAGCGCGACGGCCACCGCCGCGAGCTCGCCCAGTTCCGCAGCCGCGAGATCCCCGCCGCGGACGGTCTCGATGTCGTGCTGACGATCGACATGTTCATCCAGCACATCGCCGAGGAGGAGCTCGCCGAGATCGCCCGCAAGTACAACCCCGAGTGCGCGACCATCATCGTCGGCGATCCTGCCACCGGCGCGATCCTCGCGATGGCCAACTGGCCCACCTTCGACCTCAACCGCTTCAACACCGCGCCGCTCGCCGCCCAGCGCAACATCGCGATCACCGATGTCTACGAGCCGGGCTCCACGTTCAAGATCGTCGCCTCCGCCGCCGCGCTCAACGAACGGCTCGTCACCCCGTCCTCGCGCTTCGACTGCAGCCTCGCCAGCATCGAGTACCAGGGGAAACCGCGGTCGCTGCCGCGCGAGGCCCACTCCTTCGGCGAGCTCACCGTGGCCGAGATCGTCGGCAAGTCCTCCAACAAGGGCGCCGCGCACCTCGGCGTCCTGCTCGGCGGCCAGCGCCTCTACGACTATGCGCGGGCCTTCGGCTTCGGCGAGGAGACCGGCTTCCCCTTCGGCGGCGAGGTCGCGGGCATGCTCCATCCGGTGTCGCGCTGGGACGGACTCACGATCACCCGCCTGCCGATGGGCCACGCCGTCTCCACCACTCCGTTGCAGGTCCATTCCGCGATGGGCGTGATCGCCGGCGGCGGCGTGCTCTCCCGCCCGTGGATCATCCGCGAGATCCGCGACAACGCCGGCCGCACCGTCGTCCCCTGCGAACCGATGCCGCGCCGCCGTGTGCTCGCGCGCGAGACGGCCGAGACGATGGCCCGCCTGCTGGTCGACGCCGCCAGCGCCGAAGGCACCGGCAAGGCCGCCGCGATCGACGGTTACATGGTCGCCGGCAAGACGGGCACCACCCAGAAGATCGTCGACGGCCGCTACTCCACCTCGCACCACATCGGCTCGTTCGTCGGCTTCTTCCCCGCCAACCGCCCGCAGGTCCAGATCACCGTCGTCGTGAACGACGGGCGGCTGCCCACTGGCGGCATCGCCTACGGCGGCACCGTCGCCGCCCCGTCGTTCAAGCGGATCGGCGAGCAACTCATCCCTTACCTCGGCATCCGGCCCGCCGATGCGCCCGCGCCGCGTCCCGTGATCGCCATGACAGGATCCACCCGATGATCGGCTATCTCTCCTCCAACCACGAGCTCGTGCAGGCGTTACGCCTGCATCGTTTCCGCGGCCCCCCCCGTGG
>JAEXPQ010000190.1 GCA_023446735.1 Verrucomicrobiota bacterium | reverse complement strand
GTTCTGCAGGCGGCCGAGGATGCGCGGGATGTCGCGCACGTGCCGGAGCGCGTCGCGCAGCTCGGCGAGCAGGGCGGGGCGCTCGAGCAGCTCGGCCACGCCGCTCTGGCGGCGCTCGATCTCGGTGAGGTCGAGCGGCGGGGCGGCGAGGAAACGCTCGCGCAGGCGCGCGCCGGCGGGGGTGTGCGTGCGGTCGAGCGCGGCGAGCAGGCTGCCGGCGCGGCCGCCGGAGACGGACGAAAAGATCTCGAGGTTGCGCAGCGTGGCCGGGTCGAGAAGGAGCGAGCGGCGGCTGGAGTACTCGCGCAGCGAACGCAGGTTCTCCGGCTTCGCGCGGAGGTTCTCGGTGGCGTAGTGGACGAGCGCGCCGGCGGGCCCGAGGCCGGGATGATCGTCGGCGAGGCCGAAGCCCTGGAGGTTGAGCACGCCCAGGGCGCTCTTCACCGTCTGTGCGGCGGTGGTGGTCTCGAAATGGTAGCCGGGCAGCTCGGACACGACGCGCTCGGAGGCGAAGTGCGCGAGGGCGTGGAGCGCGGTCTCGTGGTGCGGCGCGGCCTTCCAGACCGAGAGCGCGCCCTCGGCGAGGACGAGCTCGCTCGGCGCGAGCGCATGGAGGACGGGCAGGAGGTTTTCCGGCTTCGGGTCGGTCGCGAGGCGGAACTCGCCGGTGGAGAGATCCATCCAGGCGGCGTGGAGGCCGCGGCTGTCGCGCGCGAGGGCGGCGAGGTAGCGGTTGCGGGCGGAATCGAGCTGGTTGGCGTCGAGCGTGGTGCCCGGGCTCAGGATACGGGTGAGGGCGCGGCGGACGAGTTTGCCCGCCTGCGGCGCCTCGGTCTGGTCGCAGATGGCGACCTTGCGGCCGGCGGCGAGCAGCTTGCCGACGTAGTTGTCGGCCGCGTGGAAGGGGATGCCGGCCATGGGGTGGCCGTTGCGCCCGGTGAGGGTGATGCCGAGGAGCTTGGCGCCGAGCTCGGCGTCCTCGAAGAACATCTCGTAGAAATCGCCGAGGCGGAAGAGCAGCAGGGTGTTGGGCGCGAGGGAGCGTTTCACCTCGAAATACTGCTGCAACATCGGCGTGAGCTTCTCGTCGGCCATCGGAGCGCGAAGGCTGGAGGCGGAAAGCGGATGGCGGAAGACGGAAATCGGCGGACTGAAAAACAGGGCGCGTGGACCGGGGCTGGCGCATCGGCGCTTGGCGGGTCGCGGCTTCGAGGGTTTTGTTGGGGCTTCCGACCATGCCCTTTTCGTTATTCATCCGGACCGCCGGCCTCATTGGTGCGGTGCTGTGTGCACTGTGTAAGGGGACCGAGATACCTGACCGCCCTCCGGATCTGATTCATGGCCCGGAGCCACTGACCGAAGCCGAGTGTGCCGACCTCGGTGAGCGAATCGCTCGTGTCTGCAACGAGGGGCGCCCGGAGCAGATTCTCGTGGCGTTCGACGGCGATGAACTTGTTGAGCGGATCTTGGCCGGGGTGCCGGAAGCGGAGCGGCCAGGCCGTGGGGCTCTGCGCTCGTTGGATGGGTCCTTGCGGGTGGAGTTCGGCGGGAGGTTCGCCAAGAGCGGTCGGGCCAAATTTCTGCGGGTCCAGTTCGTGGACGGCGAGTCGAGAGCGCTGGTGCGGTTCGTGTCGAAGGATCTCGGACTAAACTACTACTCCTTCGTGTGTGCGCGTTGCCCCGGTGAGTCCCCGCGGTGGGTGGATGTATTCGTCTATGCGGATGGGTCGCTGGTTTCCGAATCTCGGCGGTGGACGCTGTTGCCGCTGCTCCAACGGCGTGAGCCGGGGTTCTGGGCGGGGTTGTTCGGCAGCGAAAACGAATTCGCGCAGTCCTGGCCTGAGATTCGGGCCGCCTACGATTTTTTGGCCGCCCAGGACCCGATCAGGGCGAAGGCCCGTGTCGATCGACTGCCTGATGCGTTGCGCAAGACCAAGCCACTCCTTCGGCTGCGGCTATGGATCGGGCGCGCGCTGGGTGCTGCCGACGAACGGGCGGTATTGGCCGACTGGCGGAGCTGTTTTCCGGAGGACCCGACCCCCGATCTTCTCGGCATCGATCTCGCTCTCGAGCGGAAGGCTTTCGAGGAGGCGCTGGGGAGTCTCGAACGGTTGGAGACTCAAGTTGGCGGAGATCCCTACCTCGGTTGTGTTCGCTCGAAGGTGCTGCGTGGTGCGGGGCGGCTGGACGAGGCGCGGGTTGCCGGACGCGCGGCGCTCGCCGCCGATCCGCGGGAGGCGGCGGCATACGATGCGTTGCTGCAGATCGAGGTGGACGCTAACAACCACGAGGCGGCCACGATGTTGTTGGACGAGTTTGAGCGGGCCTTCCCGGGTAAGGACGCCGAACCGATCGTTGCCGAGGGATCGGAATTCGCCCTTCTGCGCAAATCGCCCCAGTTCGCCGAATGGAAACGACGGCACGATGCATCGCGCGCGCCGAAGGCAGTGGTTGTGCCGAGCGAGGAGGAGTGCGTGGAGTTCGGCCGCCGGGCTGAGCGAGCGATCAACTCAGGGCGGATCGAGGAGATCGAATCCCTGTTTGCGCCTGAACAGCTCTGCGATCGGGCCGCGGAGGGGCTCCGACTCCCTGCGTCGGAATTGATGGATTTCCGTACCGGCTATGCGGCTGCTGTGCGGAGAGAGGGCGTAGCCGACCTGCGCGTCGCAAAAAGCGTCCGCTTCTTGCGGGTGGAACAGAAGGGTGGAGACCGGTGGGTATGGCTACGGGTGTTGTCCGCGGGTGACCGGCTGAACTACCTGGGCTTGGCCTGCATGCACCGCGAGGATGGCGGGATCGGTTGGTTTGATCTCTTCAACTATTCGCTGGGCGAAGCAACCTCGGCCACGATGCGCCGGAATGCGTTGCCGGCGTTGTCTGCGCATGAACGTCAGCTGCGAGAGCGCTTGTCGCGTTCCGACTGCGTCTTCCTCGATAATTTCCCCAAAATCGAGAAGGTGCACCAGCTTTGTCGACGCGGCTCCTGGGCCGAGGCTTTGCGTGTACTCAAGGAGCTCCCCGCCGAACTCCGAGGAGAACGTCTCGTGCTTTCGATGATGGTCGTCGTTGCTTCGAATTTGGACGAAGCGCGATTTCTCGATGCTGTCGACGAGTGGTACTCCCAAAGGCCCGGCGACCCTGCGCTGGATCTCGTTGGACTGGATGCCGCTCTGATGCGCCGGGATTATCTTCAGGCCCAACGGCACATCGCGGGGTTGCAGGAGCTGTTCGGTGAGGATCCGTACCTAAGCTACATGAAGGCGCGGGTTTTGCTGCTGGATGATGACCTCGACGAAGCTCGGACATCGGCGCAGTGGGCCATCGACCACGAATCTGAATTGAAACCGGCGTACGAAGTCTTGCTCCGAGTAGAGGTCGCGGCCCGGAATCATGCCGCAGTCGGCCGGTTGTTGGAGATGATGGAGTCGCGCTTCCCCGAAGAAGATCAGTATGCACGCATATCGGCGGATCGGATGTTCGAACGATTTCTCTTCTCCGCGGACTGTCAGCAATGGTTGCAGCGCCGGGCGGAACGTTCGAGCGCTGCCAAGCGCTGAACGGAGGCGACTGCTTGTCCGGCCTGCGGCTCCTCGAGAAGGCAACCACGGGAAGCTGCCGAACTCTGGGGATTATTGAGTCTCGCCTGATTGCCTGGCGCTGCGGACGGCCTCGCTTAACCCAATCAGGGCAGTGGCTTGGTGCACGGCGGAATCTCGATCACTCTTGGGCCTACGCTATCCATGGCTGCTGTTGTTCTCCCGGCGCGGCGGTCGAGGTAGAAGTCGACCACCTCGCGGCAGGACTCGGGCGAGAAGAGCCGTTCGACGGTGGCGCGGCCGGCCTGGCCGAGGCGCTGGCGCAGTTCGGGATCGCGGCGGAGGGTCATCAGGAGGTCGAAGGCTTCGTCGTCCGAATCGAAGAGGAATCCGTTGCGGCCGTGGTCGATGTAGTCGGC
>JAEXPQ010000018.1 GCA_023446735.1 Verrucomicrobiota bacterium | reverse complement strand
CGCCCGTACCTTTCGCGCCTTCCCGACATGCAGCACCTCCACGCATACTGGCGCATGGAATACGTCGAGGCCCCCAAGGACTCCCCCGCCGCCAACCCCTTCGCTTCCCTTCCCCGGCTGGGCGACGACCGTGCCGCCCGCATCGTGCACCGCGGGGTCGGAAACTATATCGTGCTCAACCGTTTTCCCTACAACGCCGGGCACCTCCTCGTCGTCCCGTTCCGCGAGGTGGCCGAGCTCGAGCACCTCACCGCCGCCGAGCGCGACGAGCTCATGGCCCTGATCGTCCTCGGCAAACGCATCCTCCAGGCCGCCCTGAAACCCGACGGCTTCAACATCGGTTTCAACCTCGGCGCCGCCGCCGGTGCCGGTATCCCGAAACACCTCCACGCCCACATCGTCCCGCGCTGGACCGGCGACACCAACTTCATGCCCGTCATCGGCCAGACCCGCGTCCTCCCCCAATCGCTCGACGCCATGTACGACCGCCTCCGCGCCGTCGCCCTTCAGCTCGCCGCCTCCGCCTGAACCGCCCGCGCGATGGCCACCAAGACCCTCAGTTTCCCGAACGCCCGCCACCTCAACCAGCTCTACTGCGGCAAGGCGGAAAATCTCGCTCTCGTCGAACGCCAGCTCGGCGTGACCCTCGCCTCCCGCGAGGAGTGGCTCAAGATCGACGGCGACGAGACCGCCGTCGCGTGCGCCGAATCGTTCTTCAATTTTCTCAACGAGGGCCGCGCCCAGGGCCTCGGCCTGCGCCAGCCCGACTTCGTCAAGTTCCTCGAAGCCTTCGCCCGCGGCGACGAGGCCAGGCTTCGCGCCCTCTTCGCCGAGCCGCTCGTGATCGCGACCAGCCGCCGTAGCATTGTCCCGAAGACGATCGGCCAGAAGCTCTACCTCCAGGCGATCCAGGCCAACCCCGTCGTGTTCGGTATCGGCCCCGCCGGCACCGGCAAGACCTACCTCGCGATGGCCTCCGCCATCTCGGCGCTGCTCAAAAACCAGGTGCAGAAGATCGTCCTCGCCCGCCCCGCCGTCGAGGCCGGCGAGACCCTCGGTTTCCTCCCCGGCGACCTGCGCGAGAAGATCCTGCCCTACCTGCGCCCCCTCTACGACGCGATGCACGACATGCTCGACCGCGAGGATGTCGCCAAACTCATGGAACGCGGCGCCATCGAGATCGCCCCGCTCGCCTACATGCGCGGCCGCACGCTCTCGAACTGCTTCGCCATCCTCGACGAGGCGCAGAATACCACGCCCGAGCAGATGATGATGTTCCTCACCCGCCTCGGCGAGGAGTCGCGTATGGTCATCACCGGTGACATCACCCAGATCGACCTGCCGCGCGCCAAGCAGTCCGGCCTCGCCCAGGCGCCAAAGATCCTCGGCCACATCAAAGGCATCGAGTTCCACCATTTCACCGGCAGCGATGTCGTCCGCCACCCGCTCGTCCAGCGCATCATCGAAGCCTACGAACGCCACCAGAACGCCGGCGGCACCTGACGCCGCGCCTCGGCGCTTCGCCTCACTCCCGCCCGCCACGCCACACGTCGCGCACGACCGACTGCGGCCGCCGGTTCGCGGTGAGGTACGCTCGGCCGAGGTACTCGCCGATCACGCCGAGCATCACCAGCTGCGCGCCAGAGAAGACCAGCAACGCGCTCATCAAGGAACCCCAGCCGAACGCCGGCCCTTGCCCGACCAAACGCAGGTAGACCACGCCGCCCACGCCGAGCAACCCGAGCGCGCTCAACACCAGCCCGAGCACCGTCGCCGCCCGCAAGGGCGCCACCGAGAAGCTGGTGAACATGTTCAGCCACAGCCGCACCAGCCGGCGCAGGTTGTAGCCGCTCTGCCCCTGCTCGCGCGCCTTGTGGTCGACCTTGATCGAGGTCACTGCACGGGTGCACTGCAGGATCAGGCCATCGATGTACGGATACGGGCCTTCGTAGCGCACAATCTCGTCGACGATGAAGCGGCTCAGGCAGCGGAAGCTCGAGAGGTAGAGACCCCGGGGCTTGTCGAGCAGCCAGCCGGCCACGGCGTTGGTGAACTGGCTGCCCCAGTTCCGCCACGCCGCATGCTCCTTCACCGTGTAGTCGCCGAAAACCACGTCGTGTCCGCCGCTTCGCGCCGCCGCCAGAAGCTTCGGCACCTCGGAGGGCGGATTCTGGCCGTCGTCGTCCATCGTCACCACCCACCGGCCGCGCGTATGCCGCAGGCCGGTGAGGACGGCGTTGTGTTCGCCGAAGTTGCGCGCATGGCTCGCCACCGTCACCGGCACCGGACATGTCGCCAGGATTCGGCGGCAGGCGCCGAGCGTGTCGTCCGGGCTGCAGTCGTTCACGAGCACGACCTCAAGCCCGCCATCGACGCACAGCGCGGCCAACTCGGCCACGACGCGCTCGATGCTCTCCGCGCTGCGGTACAGCGGAATCACGATGGAAAGAGTCGGCACGTTGTCGCTCATGGAAGGCGTGCGACGAGAATCGACGGTTCGCCGCCGCGCTGCAAGCCGGCGCCCGTGCAGAAACCGACCCCACCCCGTCGCGCTCGCTTGGGGCCGCAACGAGTCGACCACCGCATGGACCGGCGAGACGGCTCGCTCCTCTCATGGGCGAGATAGCCCGCCAGGTGCTACCACCTCGCGGGCCGCACGCTGGCACGCCCAACCCGACTCGCCCGCGCGTCACGAGAGGTGCGGTTGGGAGGAGGAGATTTCTCGCGGGCGGTGGCCTGCGGTCCGGACACGAGGTCCGGCCCTGCCGCAGGCGCGTTGACGGGGGCTGTGATGGTAGGGCGGTTTCTCCGAAACCGCCGTGCCGGTCGACGAACTGCAAAGATTGCCGGGCACGGACGTTTCGGAGAAACGTCCCTACCTCGGCGCTCAGCGGGCGAGCCAGCCGCCGTCGACGGCAACGGTGTAGCCGTTGACGTAGTCGGAGGCAGAAGACGCGAGGAAGACCGCGGCGCCCTTGAGGTCTTCGGGCGTGCCCCAGCGGCCGGCGGGGATGCGGTCGAGGATCGAGGCCGAGCGCTTCTCGTCGGCGCGCAGCGGGGCGGTGTTGTCGGTGGCCATGTAGCCGGGGGCGATGGCGTTGCAGTTGATGCCCTTCGAGGCGAGCTCGTTGGCGATCAGGCGGGTCAGGCCGGCCACGGCGCTCTTGGAGGCGGTGTAGCTGGGCACGCGGATGCCGC
>JAEXPQ010000250.1 GCA_023446735.1 Verrucomicrobiota bacterium | reverse complement strand
CGCGCCCGGGGTCCCCGGGGCCCGCGGAACCCCGCGACTCGATCTTGCCGAGCGGCGCCGACCCCACCGGGGCGGCGCCGTTTGCTTTTCGACCATGGCGGCCGCGGGCGACGAGGCGTTGGCGCCTCCTCCGTCACCGCTGCTCAACCCAACATTTCAACTGCCGCGTAGGCCAGCGAGCTTGCTCGCGCTCCGAAAGGCGCGTGCAAGCACGCTGACCTACATTTCACCAGTAGTGTGGGCGTCTCGCTCGTAGACTCGCGGCAATTGCAGGTGTTGGCTCAGTTGGCGCCGTTGGCGCCGGGAAAGGGAACCGGGGAGGCCGGGAGATGGACGGTCACCGTGGTGCCCATGTCGGGTTGGCTGGTGATCGTGATCTGGCCGCCGTGGAGTTCGGCCAGCCGCGAGACGATTGCGAGGCCGAGGCCCGACCCCTGTTGTTCGTGGATACGGCGTTCGAACTGCACATAGGCGCCGATGTTGGCCACGTGCTCGGGCTTCATGCCGCGGCCCTGGTCGGAGACGTTGATCTCGGTCCAGGCGCCGTCGCTGAGCGTGCGCACGACGACCGGTTTGCCGGCGGGGGAGAACTTGCAGGCGTTGTCGACGAGTTCCTCGACGATCTTGGCGAGGTTGGACTCGGACATGGCGACCAGGCCCGGCTGGAGGTCGAGTTGCAGGTCGAAGCCGCGTCCGGTGTCCTGGGTCTTGCGCCGTGCGGCGTTCTCCACGGTGCCGGATGCCGGGATCGGCGTCACCTCGCGCAGAGCGCGCACGCGCTCGGGCTGGACGGTCATCATCTCGATCTGGGCGTAGACCAGGAAGTTCATGATGAGCCGGTGAAGGCGCACGCCCGAGAGCTTGATGTCGTTGCCGAATTCGCGGAGTTCGGCGGGGGTGAGGCTGCCGGACTCGTTCACGATCATCTCGGCCATGCCGATGATGCCGGTGAGCGGGGTGAGCAGCTCGTGGGGCAGCATCATGGAGATGTTGCTACGCAGTTCGGAGAGTCGGTGCTCGGCCTCCTCGCGGATCGCCTGCTGTTTGCGCAGGCGGGTGCGCACGACATCGACCAGCTCGTGGAGGCGGAAGGGCTTCGGCAGGTAATCGTCGGCGCCGAGGGACATGCCGTGGCGCATGCCCTTGAGGTCGGCGCGGCCGGTCATGAGCACGAAGGGGATGTTGGCCGTGGTCTTGTCGGTGCGCAGGGCGGAGAGGGTGTCGTAACCGTCCATGCCCTTCATGTTGATGTCGCTGACGATCAGGTCGGGATGGACGGAGCGGGCGAGCTGCATGCCGCTGATGCCGTCTTCGGCCTCGAAGACCTCGAAATTCTCGGCGCGCAGGCCGAGCACGATGGCTTCGCGGAGCATGACTTCATCGTCGATGACAAGGATCTTGGTCATGAAGCGGGAGGGAAGGATGGCTGGGGGGATGGCGCGGACGTTACCCACACATCGGCCGAAGCGGGAGCGGATTGTGTTCAAAGATCTATCAAAGGGAGGAGCGGCGATTTCCGGTTTTTTGATGGTCGATTTGCAAATGGGTGGGAGACGCGCGGTGCGGAGGGAATGATGCGAGCATTCAGCAGCGAGCGCGCAACGGCGCTCCGGGACGGACCGCCCCGGGGTGTTGGAGCGTGAAGGAAGTGGCGCAGGAGCAGGGGCAGGAGGCGCCGCCTGAGAAGAGAAAGCCCCGCGCCGGGGTGGGCGCGGGGCGGAGGGAGAACGAGAAGGAGTAGGAGAACGAGAACGATACCGGATCGCTACTTCTTGGCGGCCTTCAACTCGGCGACGGCGGCCTGGGCGGCGGCGAGGCGCGCGACCGGGACGCGGAAGGGCGAGCACGAGACGTAGGTGAGGCCGGCCTTGTGGCAGAACTTCACGCTGTCCGGATCGCCGCCGTGCTCGCCGCAGATGCCGAGCTTGATGTCGGGCCGGGTCTGGCGGCCCTTCTCGATGGCGATCTCGATGAGCTTGCCGACGCCGGTCTGGTCGATCGACGCGAACGGGTTCTTCTTCACGATCTCGGCGTCCTGGTAGGCGGGGAGGAACGTGCCGGAGTCGTCGCGCGACATGCCGAGGCAGGTCTGCGTGAGATCGTTGGTGCCGAAGCTGAAGAACTCGGCGGTGTGCGCAATCTCGTCGGCGGTGATGGCGCCGCGCGGGATCTCGATCATCGTGCCGACCTTGTAGGCGATCTTGGTCTTCGCCTCCTTCTGCACGGCGGCGGCGACCTCGTGGACGACGGCGACCTGCAGATCGAGCTCCTTCTTGAAGCCGACCAGCGGGATCATGATCTCGGGGTTGGCCTTCACGCCGGCCTGCTTCGCCTCGACGGCGGCCTCGAACACGGCGCGGGCCTGCATGGCGGTGATCTCCGGATACCGGATGCCGAGGCGGCAGCCTCGGAAACCGAGCATCGGGTTGAACTCATGCAGCTCGCGCACGCGGGCCATGATCTTCTCGACCGGGATGTTGAGCTTCCGGGCGAGGTCCATCTGCTGCTCCTTCGAGTTCGGGAGAAACTCGTGCAGCGGCGGATCCAGGAAACGGATCGTGGCCGGGAAGCCCTTCAGCGCCTTGAAGATCCCGAGGAAGTCGCTGCGCTGGTAGGGCAGGATCTTGGCGAGGGCGGCCTCGCGGGCGCCAGTGGTGTCGGCGAGGATCATCTCGCGCATCGCATCGATGCGGTCGCCCTCGAAGAACATGTGTTCGGTGCGCGTGAGGCCGATACCGGTGGCGCCGAAGGCCATGGCGTTCTGGGCCTGCTCGGGGGTGTCGGCGTTGGTGCGGACCTGGAGACGGGTGACCTGCGCGCACCACTTCATGAGCTGGGCGTAGCTCTTGAACTTCTCGGTCTGCTTGGCGGCGGCATCGCCGTGGAGCAGGCCGGCGATGATCTCGGAGGGCGCGGTCTTGATCTGGCCGGCGTAGACGGAGCCGGAGGTGCCGTCGATCGAGAGGTAGTCGCCCTCGGCGAAGGTCTGGCCGGCGATGGTCGCGATCTTCTTGTCGTAGTCGATCTGGACGGCGGCGGCGCCGCAGACGCAGACCTTGCCCATCTGGCGGGCGACGAGGGCGGCGTGCGAGGAGACGCCGCCGCGGGCGGTGAGGATGCCTTCGGCGGCGATCATGCCGCGCAGGTCCTCGGGCGAGGTCTCGACACGGACGAGCAGCACCTTCTCGCCCTTCTCGAAGGCGGTGACGGCGCGGTCGGCGTTGAAGTAGATCTTGCCGGTGGCGGCACCGGGGCCGGCGGGCAGGCCGGTGGCGATGCGTTCGGCCTTCTTGACCTCGGCGAGATCGAAGATGGGGGCGAGGAGCTGCTCGAGCTGGTCGGCCGGGTTGCGCAGGATGGCGGTCTGCCAGTCGATGAGCTTCTCCTTCACCATATCGATGGAGAACTTGAGCGCGGCGGCGGCGGTGCGTTTGCCGTTGCGCGTCTGAAGCATGAAGAGCTTGCCGTCCTGGATGGTGAACTCGATGTCCTGCACGTCCTTGAAGTGCTTCTCGAGGAGGGCGCGGACTTTGAGCAGTTCGGAGTAGGTCTTCGGAAGCTGCTCCTTGAGTTTGGCCACCGGCTCGGGGGTGCGCACGCCCGCGACGACATCCTCGCCCTGGGCGTTGATGAGGAACTCGCCGTAGAACTCGTTGGTGCCGTTGGCGGGGTTGCGGGTGAAGGCCACGCCGGAGCCGGAGTTGTCGCCCGTGTTGCCGAAGACCATGGCTTGGACGTTCACCGCGGTGCCCCATTCGGTGGGGATGTTGTACTTCTGGCGGTACACGATGGCGCGGTCGTTCATCCAGGAACCGAACACGGCGCCGGCGGCGCCGCGGAGCTGGTCCCACGGGTCGTTCGGGAAGTCGCGGCCGGTGCGCTCCTTCACGAGCGCCTTGAAGCGCTTCACGAGCTCCTGCTGGTCGGCGGCGGTGAGCTTCGAGTCCTCGAGGTCGGCGCGGTAGCGCTCGTGCTTGAGGGTGTGGATGACGGTCTCGAACGGCTCGTGGTCCTCGTGCTCGCGCTTCTGCACGCCGAGGACGACATCGCCGTACATCTGGATGAAGCGGCGGTAGCAGTCCCAGGCGAAACGCGGGTTGTTGGTGGCGTGCTCGAGGGCGACGACGGTCTGGTCGTTGAGGCCGAGATTGAGGATCGTATCCATCATCCCGGGCATCGAGTCGCGGGCGCCCGAACGGACCGAGACGAGCAGGGGCATGCCGGAGGTGGCGCCGAACTTCGTGCCCATGATCTTCTCCATGTTGGCCATGCCGGCCTCCATCTGGGCCTGGAGCTCCTTCGGGTAGGTGCGCTTGTTCGCGTAGAAATAGGTGCAGACCTCGGTGGTGATGGTGAAGCCGGGAGGCACCGGCAGGCCGATGCGGGTCATCTCGTGGAGGTTGGCTCCCTTGCCGCCGAGCAGGGCGCGCATGGACCCGTCGCCGTCGGCTTTGCCGGCGCCGAAGACATGGACGTACTTCGGGGCCTTGGCGGCCGGGGATTTCTTCTGGGGAGCCGGCGCCTTCGTGGCGGCGGACTTGGGGGCTTTGGTTTTCGCAGGCATCGCTGTTTTAGGGTTGAGGAACGATGGGTAGATCCGGAAGGGGGTGACCGGATCGGCACTGGCGGAAAGTGCCTCGGTTATCCTGTGATGCTGGAATTGTGTCAATGGCGTGAGCCTCCGGACGGATTGCGGCGCGGGCGGGAAGAAGCGGCCTTTCTGGCGGCGGGCCGCGGGGCGGGGCGGGACTGATTCTGCCGCCGGACCAGGCGGTCGGGGAGGGCGGCGTCGCGGGTTGCGTGCCGGCGGGGCGGCCGCCAAGTTCGCCGGGTGGACCTGCGCGAACTCCATCGGGAAATCATCCTCGACCATGCGCGGCGCCCGCGGCACCGCGGCGCCTGCGCCGGCGAAACGCACGGCGCGGCCGCGGAGAACCCTGCTTGCGGGGACGAGGTGGCGCTGCACTTGCGCGTCAACGCCGCGCGCCGGATCGAGGAGGCGACCTTCACCGGGCAAGGCTGCGCGCTCAGCCAGGCTTCGGCATCGCTGCTCGCGGCGCGGTTGCGTGGGCGCACGGTGGCCGAGGCGCTGGCGACGGCCACCCAGGTGCGGCGGTTGCTTGCCGGCGAGGGACTGGCCGCGGAGGAGCGGGAGGCCCTTGGCGACCTGGGGGCGTTGGGCGGGGCGGCGGAGTTCCCGCAACGCGTGCAATGCGCGTCGCTGGCGTGGCAGGCGTTGGAGCGGGCGCTGGGCGGCGCGGTGGACGAGCCAGCGACTTGACGCCCCGGCCCCGGCCCCGCTGAGTCGGAGCCGTGCCGAACGCACCACAGCCTCCCGCCGACGATCTCGCCGCCGCGCCCGCCGCCGCCGGCGAGAAGGTGATGGGTTTCCTCGATCACCTCGAGGAGCTGCGGTGGACGCTGGTGAAGTGCGCGATCACCGTCGTGGTCCTCGCCACGTTGTCGGGCGTGTTCATGCCGCAGGTGCGGGAGTTTCTCGAATGGCCGTGGCGCCGGGCGATCGCGGGTTTTCCGGAGCTGAAGCTCGAGCTGCGGACGGATTCGCCGATGGAGGTCTACGGCGTGATGGTGCAGGTGTGCCTGGTGCCGGCGCTGGTGGCCGCAATCCCGTTCGTATTGTTCTTCCTCGGGCAGTTCATCGGCCCGGCGCTTTCGGAGAAGGAGAAGCGCGTGCTGCGGCCGGCGATCGTGTTCGGCATCGCGCTGTTCGTGGGCGGGGCGGCCTTCAGCTATCTGCTGCTGGTGCCGAAGTCGATCGAGGTGTCGATCAGCACCACGCAATGGATGGGCTACGCGATGCTGTGGACCGTGGGCTCGTACTACAGCATGTTCACGTGGCTGGTGCTCGGCATGGGCGCGATCTTCGAGTTTCCGCTCCTGCTCGTCGCGGCGTCGTACTTCGGTATCGTGGAGGTGGCGACGTTTCGCCGTTCGCGCCGGCTGGTGATCGTGATCTGCCTGGTGGCCGCGGCGGTGATCACGCCCACGCAGGACCCGGTGACGATGTTCCTCGTGGCCGGCCCGATGTGGGCGCTGTTCGAGATCTCGCTCGTGGTCGCGACGGTCATCGAGCGCCGCAAGGCGCTGGCCGAGCAGGCCGAGTGGCGGGACACCTACGGAACCTGAGCCGCGGCGGCCGGGCGGAGCAGTCCGCGCGCCGCCGGCGGGTGACACCGAGTTTTGACTACTGCCGGGCGCGGGCGGCCTCGCGCTGGTGGCGGTAGACCGCCTTGAGCATCTGCCAGGCGAGCCAGAACACGCCGGTCATGCAGGCGGCGCAGTAGCCCGACCAGAGCTTGATCTGGAAGGGGTCCTCGGAGGGCACGTGGGGCTCGGCGAGGCGGAAGAAGAGCACGAAGGCCGCGCCGGTGAGCACGGCGTCGATGAGGACGTTCTTGGGGGAAACTTTGCGGGTGGCCGGTTCGGACATGTGCCACCGATAAGCGCAGGCCGGAGGTTTTGGCAAATCGGCGCCCGTGGCGGGGCTCCGATAGAAGCCGCCGCGGTGCGGGCACGGCGCGGCCATAAATGGCGCTTGCGCGGCTTGACCGGGTTTGGCGGGCCGGGGCAGGGTGGGGCGATGAACCTCGCGAAGATGCGAATCGCCGGTCTGTTGTTGGCGATCCTGCTGGTGCCGATTCTGCCGTGGTTGGTGCTTGGGCCCAGCCTGGAACCGTGGGCCGCGGCCGCGGTGAGCGAGGGCGGTTTGGCCGGAGCCACCCGGCTGGGTTTCGGTGTGCTCGGCGTCGGGCTGCTGGCCGGCGACAGTTTCCTGCCGATCCCCGCGACGTTGGTGATGAGCGCGCTCGGAAGCGGGCTGGGCTGGGTTTGGGGCGGGGTGGCGGCGGCGGTCGGACTGTTTCTCTCGGGCAGCATCGCGTTTCTCGTCTGCCGGCGCTGGGGTGCCCGGGTCGCGCGGCGGATCGCTGGGGAGCGCGGGTTGGCCTGGGTGGAGGAGGCGATGCAACGGCACGGGCCGCTGGTGATCGCGGCGACGCGTTCGGTGCCGGTGGTGCAAGAAGCGGCCTCGTGCCTGGCCGGCGTCGGCGGACTGGCGCCACGCGCGTATTTCACGGCCTTGGCGGTGGGGTGCGTGCCGACCGGCTTCGCGTACGCGGCGATCGGAGCCAGTGCGCTGAAGAGCCTGGGCTGGGCGGCGGGGGCGAGCATCGTGCTGCCGTTGGCGACTTGGCCGCTGGTATACCTGGCGCTGCGACGGCGCCGGGGGGACACGAGCAAGCCGTAGCGGAGCGGAGGCTCGTTGCGACTGGCTGCCCGGCCTGGATTCGAACCAGGACTAGGTGAGTCAAAGTCACCTGTGCTACCCTTACACCACCAGGCAGTGTGCGCGAGGGGCGGAACGTGTCGCTCCTCGCGGGGCTCGTCAAGGGCGGAGGCGGTCTTGTGTTGGGGCAGGATCGGGCGGGTTCCGGTGCGCGGCCGACCGGCCTTGGCTTAACTCGCCGCGGTTCGGACCGATGCCATGGGCGGTGCGCTTCTTTCCCCCGTGGTGCGAGTGTCCGCTCCCGCCCTTCGATCTGGGCGAGCGGCGCGAGCGCGAAAATGGCCTTCCAGTCTCGCACCGGTGCCTTTCTTCCCATGAATACTAGAATACTCCCTGTGCTGGCGACCGTCGTCGCCTCGTTCCTCACTTCCCTGAGCTGTGCCGCGCCCGCGGCGGTCCAGTCGATCATCGATACTGAAGTTGCCGCCGCCAAGGTGCTCGCGGCCGACCCTGCCATCGTCGCGGCAGTTAAGGGCTACAATGCCGCGCCCTCGACCGAAGCTCAGTCCATGACCCAGGAGAAGTGGAAAACGCTCACATTGCTCGATCCGCTTGTGCGGAGCTTCTCGAAGAATCCCGCCGCCGAGGTGCTCAAGACCCGCAAGTCCGCCATCGTGACCGAGGCGTTTCTTTCCGGTGCCGATGGCGGGAAGGTCGCCTTTCTCGCCAAGCCTTCCGGTTGGTCGCACAAGGGCAAGGCCAAGCATGACGACCCGATGACCGGCAAGGTCTGGCAGGGCGATGTCGAGGTCGACGAGTCCACGGGGATGCAGCAGGTCCAGATTGCCGTGCCGGTCCTCGATGGCGACAAGCCGATCGGCTCCCTCGTCGTCGGCTTGGGCATGACCAAGATGTCGAACTGAGCGCCAGTCCTCCCTCCGCCCCATGGCCCAGCCACGCAGCCTCCCTCAACTCCTCGCCGTGCTTGTGACGGGCTTCGCGCTCGTCACGACGGCTTCGCTCGCCTTGCTTCTCTACTCGGCCGGGCGGCAGCAGCGCCAGCAGCTCGAGGCGGAGCGCGAAGTGGTCGATTCGTTCACTCAGTCGATCGAACTGCGGGCGCGGGTCGGCGCCGGTCGCGCGCTCTATCAGGAGGTGGTGCGTTCGCAGGACCCCGACGAGATCGAGCGCCTGCTGGCCAAGTCCAAGGCGACCGATGCCGAGGTCGCGCGCGCTTTGGAGCCGCTCGCGGCCGCAGTGCGCGACGCGTGGCGCACCCTCGCCGAGCGCGAAGAGAAGGCCGTGGCCGCCGTCCTGGTGGGCGACAGTGGCCGCGCCTCGGAGCTGCTGCTGCGCGAGGTGGGCCCGTGCGTCCAGCGGCTCGAGCAGGCCCTCGCCGCCGACCTCTCGACGCGTCAGGCGGAGCAGGCCCGGTTGCGCGAGGGCGCGCAACGCGAACTGCGCCGGGCCAACTTTGCCGTCGCCGCGGTCGCGATCACGGCGGCGCTGGCGTTGGTGGTTTTCGGATTCGTGTTGCGCCGCAACATCGGTCGCCGGCTTGGCGAGTCGTGCGGCTCGCTCGACACGATGAGCGCCCAGCTGCGGGGCACGTTGCACGAGCTGGCCGGCACCAGCAAGATCCTCGCCGACGGCGCCAGCCAGCAGGCCGCCGCGATCGAGGAAACCAGCGCGACGCTCGAGGAGATCTCGGGCATGACGCGCAGCAATGCCGAGAGCGCCGGGCATGCCCGCGAGGTCGTGCGCGAGACGCGCACGGCGGCCGAGACCGGTCACACCGACATGCGCGAGATGACGACGGCGGTCGCGGCGATCAAATCCTCCTCCGACCAGATCGCCTCGATCATCAAGACCATCGACGAGATCGCGTTCCAGACGAACATTCTCGCCCTCAACGCCGCCGTCGAGGCCGCCCGCGCCGGCGAGGCCGGCGCCGGGTTCGCCGTGGTCGCCGAGGAAGTGCGCAGCCTCGCGCAACGCAGCGCGGTCGCCGCGCGCGAGACGGCCGCCAAGATCGAGGATGCGGTGCGCCGCACCGGCGAAGGGGTGCGCATCAGCGAGAAGGTGGGACGCGCGCTCGAGGAGATCGTCACCCGGGTGCGGCGGACCGACGAACTGATCACCGCCATCGCCGGCGCGAGCTCCGAGCAGCAGAAGGGCTTGGAACAGCTCGGGGGAGCCGTTGCGGCGATGGAGAAGGTCACGCAGGCCAACGCGGCGAGCGCCGAGGAGACCTCGGCCTCGACGCAGGAGCTGGAGCGCCATGCCGCGGCCTTGTCGGCCGTGGTGGGCGAGCTCGGGCTCCTGGCCGGGCGCGCGGCGGCGACGCAGGCGGCCGCGGCTCCGTCCCGCGTATCGGACCCGTCAGAACGGATGCCGGTGCCTGCGGGCTTCTGAGGCGCCTGCGCGGCCGGATCGGAAGTTCGGCTTTCGTGTCCGGTCTGGTTCGTGCTTCGGCGTCGCGAGGTCGGGGAGGCGGGAGGCGTCGCAGCTCTCACCGAAACTCGGGGAGAGACGTTGACTCCCGCGGGGGCGGCTGGGCACTTTCGCGGGGCACTTTTCTCCATGAAATCGATCGCGATCATCGGCTCGGGCGCCATCGGCGGCTTCTACGGTGCGATGCTGGCGCGCGCCGGTCGCGACGTGCGGTTTCTGCTGCGCTCGGATCTGGCGGCGGTGCGGGCGAACGGGCTGCGCGTGGTCGCGCCGTTCGGCGAGTTCCGGATCGAGCGGCCGACAGCGGCCGCGACCACCGAGGAGCTGGGGCCGGTCGACCTGGTGATCGTGGCGTGGAAGACGACCGCGAATCGCGAACTGGCGCGGGTGCTGTTGCCGCTCCTGCATGAGCGCACGCTGGTGCTCACGCTGCAGAACGGTCTCGGCGCCGAGGAGGAGATAGCGGCGATCGTGGGTGCGGAACGCACGCTGGGGGGGCTTTGCTTCGTCGGGATCAACCGCACGGGGCCGGGCGTGATTGTGAATCCGGTCGAGGGGGCGGTGACGCTCGGCGAGTTCGGCCGGCCGGCCGGGGCGCGCCTGCGGGAGATCGTGGAGATGTTCCAGCAGGCTGGTATCAAGACACGTGCGACGGATAACCTGGCCGAGGAGCGCTGGAAGAAGCTCGTGTGGAACGTGCCGTTCAACGGGCTGACGATCGCCGCCGGCGGGATCACCACCGATCGTGTGCTCGCCGACGAAGGGCTGCGAAGGCTCTCGCGGGAGCTGATGTCCGAAGTGTTGCGTGGTGCGGCGGCGTTGGGATTCTCGATCCCGGAGAGCTACGCGGAGTTCCAGATGGCGCGCACGCCGCCGTTGGGAGCGTACAAGCCGTCGAGTCTGCTCGACTGGCAGGCCGGGCGGGAGCTCGAGGTCGAGAGCATCTGGGGTGAGCCGGTGCGCCGTGCGGCGGCGGCCGGGTGCACGCTCCCGCGGATGGAGATGTTGTATGTGCTGCTGCGGGCGCTGGCGGCGAAGGGCGCGCCCCGCTGACGATCATCCCGATGGCCCACTCCGAGACAGCGCCGCGGCTCTGGCGGCCGTACTATTGGCCGGCTTGGCTGGCGGTGGGCTTTTTCCGCCTGCTCGCGCCGCTGCCGTGGGAGCTTCTGTTGGCGTTGGGGCGTTGGCTCGGGCGGGTGCTGTACTATCTCGTGCCGATCCGTCGCGCGGTGACGCAGCGCAACCTCGCGCTGTGCTTTCCGGCGATGTCCGCGGCCGAGCGGTGCCGGCTGGCGCGGCGGTGCTACGAGTCGTTCGGCATGGGGGCGATGGAGGCGTTGATCGCCTACTACGGCGCGCCGGAGCGGTTCGAGGGCCGGTACGAGATCGAGGGGCTCGAGCATCTCGAGGCGGCGCGACAATCCGGCCGGGGAGTGCTCCTGCTCAGCGCCCACTTCCACACGATCGAGATCTCCGGACGCATCGCGAACGCGCACCGGCGGTTGAGTGCGTTCTATCGCAACCCGAACCACCCGGTCTTCGCCCGCGAGATTCTGCGGCTGCGCACCAAGTGGCTGTATCGGATGTTCCCCGCCGACGACCTGAAGGGGGCGGTGCGGGCGTTGCGCGAGGGCGACCTGCTCTGGTATGCACCCGACCAGGGGAAACGGATCAAGGACAGCGCGCTCGCGCCGTTCTTCGGGGTTCCGGCCGTGACCAATGCCGCGACGGGCAAGATCGCGCGGCTCGGCCGGGCGCTCGTGATCCCGTGGGGCGCGGTGCGCGAGCGCAAGGCCGGGCGGTGGCATTACCGGGTGACGATCGGCGCGCCGCTGCCGGAGCTGCCGGAGGACCCGGTGGCGGAGGCCGCGGCGATCAACGCCGTGATCGAGCGCTTCGTGCGCGCCGCGCCGGAGCAATACCTGTGGCAGCACAAGCGCTTCAAGCGCCGCGGCGACGGGTATCCGGACGTCTATGCGGGGCTGAAGTAGGCGAGCCGGCGAAACGCGCCGGGCTCACCGGGCCGGCGCGGCGCCCCACACCGCCAGCGTGTCGGGCGAACCTTGGGCGCGGATGCCGTTGTCGGTGAGGATCTCGTCGGTGGCGGCGAGGAGCTCGGTGCGCTTGAAGACCTGCGTCTCGCCGGCGCGGCGCTCGTAGGCGAGGACGATGAACTCGTCGCGACAGTCGCGCAGGACGGCGACGAGGTGGGCGAGGTTGCGGATCGGCACGCCGTTGATCGAGGCGACGACGTTGGCGATGGGATTGTCGTAGCCCTTGACGAGCTTGTGCGGGAAGAACGGCGAACAGACGACGACCAACTCCTCGCCGGGGAACGCGGGCCGGTCGCCGATGCGCAGCAGCAGCGGGTTGGCCGTGTAGCCCAGCGCGTATCCGATCTGGAGCTTGTTGCCGACGATGCTGTTCACGAACGGCGAGGTCGCCTTCGAGAAGACGAGGGGGCCGAGGATGAAGTACGACGGGTAGTTGCCCCGGAGGTCGGGGATGAGCTGCGGGCGGTCCGCCGTGACGGGCAGCTCGACGGCGAGCTCCTGCGCGCCGCGCACGATCGTGAGCGGGACCTTGCCGTCGCGGGCGACGTGCTGGGTGCGGTAGCCGAAACCAACGCGCAGGTTCGGGCCGACGCGGACCATGCCGTCCGTGTCGATGGGCGTGTCGCCGATGCGGGTGACGACATCCCATTCGCGCAGCGGGTAGTCGGCGGCGTCGCCGGCGGGACGGCGCACGACGAGGCCCTTCACGGCGGGGTCGAGCTTGAGGAAGGCGCGCAGGGCGGGGTTGTCGAGGGTCTGGAACTCGTCGAAGATGCCGGGCTTGCCGTCGTAGGCGCCGTCGGCGACATCGGCCAGGAACAGCCGGATCTCCTCGGCCGGGATGATGTATCCGATGTTTTCGGCGCCGCCGAGCTGGCTGAAGGCGAGGCCGATCATGCGGTCGCCGACGACGGCGGGGCCGCCGGAGTTGCCGGGGTTGATGGCGGCGTCGATCTGGATACGCAGGCCGGAGGTGTTGGGGCCGTAGGGGGCGAACTCGATGCGGGAGACGATGCCCTTGGTGATCGACAGCTCGGTGCCGCCGGTGGGGAAACCGTAGGCCATGACGGCGTCCTTCACCTCAGGGGTCGTGTCGGAGAAGAGCAGCGGGCGGTGCGTGGCGAAGAGCGCTTCGTCGTCGAGCTTGAGCACGGCGAGGTCGATGGCGGGCGCGATCGCCTCGACGGTGGCGGAGATCTTCTCCCCGGACTGGTTGGCCTGGACCTGCACCTGGCTGGCGTAGAGGACGACGTGGGCGTTGGTGAGGATGCGGCGGCCCTCGATCACGACGCCGCTGCCGGTGGACTCGCTCGGCGCCTGCTTGGTCCAGGGGCGGATGGTGTCGGGGTGGCGCGCGGTCGAGAAGATCTTCACGACGGAGCTCTCGATGCCGGCCGGCGGCGCGGCGGGGGTGTTCGGTGTCTCGGTCGCGGCGCGAACGAGCGGATACGCGAGGGCAAGGACGAGGGCGAGGAGGCTGGAGCGGAACGGCGACGCGGAAATCATAGGGGTGCGGCGATGCCCGCGATCAAGCGAGCGGAGTTCCGGACTGACGAGAACAATCGCGGCAGGGGAGTCCGGCGACAGGTCCGGACCGCGGGCTCGAAGGTCCGGTCGTCGACGAAGGCCGCCGAGGCCTGCGGCCCGGCTCGGGCCTGTCACCGAGGGATGAATCCCGCGCCACCGGCGCGGCGGTCGACTCAACGGTCGCCGTGCTTGCTTTTCTCCGTGATGAACTCGCGGATCACCGCCATGCGCTCGCGCACGCGGCGTTCCTCGTCGATGTCGTCCTTGGTGCGCTGCGTCTCGATCCGGTGCATGGCCTTGCGCATCTTGGAAATGGCGAGGTTCTGGAGCTGGCGTACCCGCTCGCGGGTGACGTTGAAGAGCTTGCCGACCTCCTCGAGGGTCATCTCGTTGTTTCCCTCGATGCCGAAGCGCAGCTTGATGATGCGCGCCTCGCGTTCGTCGAGGGAGTCGAGCAGGTCCTTGAGGTCGCCCTGGATGTTCTTCTCGCGGAGGGTCTCGTAGGGGCTGGCGGCGTTCTCGTCGCCCACGATCTCGCCGAAGGGGCTGCCGCCCTCCTCGTCGTTGATGGGGGCGTCGAGCGAGGCCGGGCGCACGCTCACCGTCTTCATGTGCGCGATCTTGTTCACCGGGATCTGCATCTCGATGGCGATCTCCTCCTCGGTGGGCTCGCGGCCGAACTCCTCGGTGAGGGCGGTGGCGACCTTGCGCATCTTCGAGATCTTGTCGACGAGGTGGACGGGCAGGCGGATCGTCTTGGACTGGTTGGCGAGCGCGCGCTTGATCGATTGCTTGATCCACCAGGCGGCGTAGGTGGAGAGCTTGCCGCCCTTGGCGGGATCGAAGCGCTCGACAGCCTTGATCAGGCCGATGTTGCCTTCGCTGATCAGGTCGAGGAGCGGGAGGCCGAAATCCTTGTAGTCGTGCGCGATCTTCACGACGAGGCGAAGGTTCGCCTGGATCATGTGGTTGCGCGCGGCGCGGTCGCCGCGCTTGATGCGCTTGGCGAGGGCGACCTCCTCGGCCGGAGTGAGGAGCGGGGTCTTCCCGATCTCGGCGAGGTATTGTTTGATCGTGCTGCGCTCGGGCTGAAGATCGCGCTCGGCGGCCGGAGCGATACGGGTGCTGGTGGGAACCGGCAGCGGTGCCGGTGGCTCGTCCTCCGCGGGCACGGGTGGCGGCGGAGGCGGGGGAGTTGCGGCAGCCTTGCGGCCGACGGCGGGTTTGGCCGCGACGGGGGACGCGGGAGCAGCGGACCGGGCCTTGGTGGAGGGACGCGATTTTGCCATGGAACGAGTCACGGTCGGTCGGTAGCTGGCGAACGGTGGAAGGAAGGCCGCCCGCGGTTTTTCGATGCGCGCGCAGGCTAGGTGGCCGCTCCCGGCACGGCGAACACTTTTTGCGGTCCTCGCGAAAGAAAACGGCCCAGGCGTGGCGCAGACACCGCGGCCCGAACGCGAGGGCGCCTCGGCGCGGCGCGAACGACTCGGAAAGAGGGATACGCCGCTAGAACGGCAGCTCCTCCGCGGAGACGGGGGCGGCGGCGGGCGCCTCCGTCCTCTTCTCGGCGCGGCTGTGGACGGCGTGGGCCTTGACGACGATCGCGCGCTCAGGGCGGACGGGGCACGCGTACTCGCACGCGCCGCAGCCGATGCAGAGCTCGGGATGCATCTCGGGCAGGCGCAGGTTGGTGCCGTAGGGCACGGTGCTGACGGCCTGGGTGGGACAGTGCTCGGAACAGGCGGCGCAATCGGTGCCGTTGGCCTTCACGATGCACTTGCGGTAGTCGATGTGGGCGACGCCGAGGCGCACGAGCTTCTTCTCCGCGGGCGCGAGCGGCAGGATGGCCCCGTCGGGGCAGACCTCGCCGCAGCGCGTGCATTCAAAATTGCAGAACGAGTGATTGAAATCGAGACGCGGCTTCATGATCCCGGCAAAACCGAACTCGAGGAACGCGGGCTGGAGGACCTGGGTGGGGCAGGCGCTCACGCAGAGTTGGCAGGCGGTGCAGCGGTCGAGGAAGCGGGCGACGCCGCCGGAGCCGGGCGGGGTGATCGCCCCGCGCCCGTGGTTGGGCGGCGTGGCGGGCGGCTGGCTGTCGTCGGGGGCCTCGGCATCGCCTGTGGGGCTCGTCGCGCCCGCGGCGGCGAGGAGCGAGCC